>CALMZE010000175.1 GCA_937870585.1 uncultured Sphingomonadales bacterium
ATGTGAAGGCAGACAGCGTGATCGATTATACGCGCGTCACCATCCGCCGCGCCGGGCTGTCGTCCGCTGCGCCCCGCATCCCTGCACTGCGCCTGCTCGGCGGGCTAGAGCTTGCGTCTGACCGGTTTGATCTGCGCGGTGAGGTGGAGCGGGTGACCGGGCAGGAGCGCGTGGCCGCGTTTGAGACGACAACCCCCGGCTACACCATGGTCAATGCCAGTGCGACAGTCCGCCCGATGGGCAAAGGCGGGCCGGTGAGCCTCATGCTGAGCGCCGACAATCTGTTCAACGTCAATGCGCGTCGCCATGCCAGCGTGCTCAAGGATTATGCGCCGCTCGCCGGGCGCGATGTGCGGCTGACCCTGCGCCTCGAATATTGATGGCCCCGCTTTCGTCCCCGGTGCCATGGGGTTGAGCACCGGGGACGGGGAGCAGGCACGTTGGGAACGCGTGCCATTTGGGAGGGGCGTCGTGATTGACCGCTGCGACGCCCGCTGCTGATCTGGCGCGCGGGCGCTCAAATAGTTCTTAACGTAATGTTGTAACTTCATCCATTTCGGATGTTTTCCGAAACGGGCTAAGCAAGCCAGTTTTGCGCCATTCTGGCTTGAATTTTCGATCATCTTCTGTTCTCTTGTGTCGCAAACGTCCAAAATGAGATCAATGGCGCGCGACATGATTCTGCGATGGCGGCACGTTGAGCAAGACCAAGGCAGAAAGAGAAAGCGGACCGATGAATGTGGCTGAATATGCATCAGAATTGAAACCATCCGTCTCGGTGATCGCGCAGGATGATCATGTCCGTCATGCGCTGTCGCGTGTCGCAGAGGCGGCAGGCGGGCGCCTGTTCCGGGCCATGGATTATGCCACCGCTCTGGACCATCTGGAGCAGGGCCGACCGACCGGAACGCTGCTTGTCGAACTCGATGAAGAGGATGGCACGCGCGCGAAGCCGCTGATGGAGGCCGCCTATCGTCATATCTGCCGCGATCATGAGGCGCTGATTCTCTCCGGACCGGTGCAAACGCTGGACGCGGCATCCGCCATCGGGCTCGACTCGCGCGTGACTTGGCTGTGCCAGCCGTCCGACTCGGATCGGGTGGCGGCGCTCGCGCTCAGCCTGTCGCAATCGCCGACAATGCTGTCCGACGTGTCGGCTGATCTTGATACGCAGAGGTTGCGGCGGCTGGCCGATGAAGTGAGCCGCATCGCGCGGACTCTCGCCAATCTCTCCGGCCCGCGCCCGAGTGAAGGCTTTGCGGCGTCTGCGCTGGCGGATCGGGGGCTGTCCTATTCAGCAGAACCGCTTGACGAGGGTGATGCAACGCTCCCCAGTGCGGATGAAGTGCGGCGCATGTTGCGTTTGCGGCGACTGCGCGACAGCTTTTTTGATCCCGCGCTTTTCGCCGATCCGGCCTGGGATATGCTGCTCGATCTGCTCGCCGCGCGGATCGAACGCGCGCAGGTCGCGGTTTCCAGCCTGTGCATCGCGGCAGCAGTGCCACCGACGACTGCACTGCGCTGGATCAAGACGATGACCGACCACGGCCTGTTTGAACGCTGTGCAGACCCTGAAGACGGGCGGCGCATCTTCATCCAGCTTTCTGACCACGCGACAGCGGCGCTCTCGCGCTATTTTGCGGCGGCCAAGCGCGTAGGGGGTGTGGGGATGTTGGCAGTCTGACGCGTTTTCCGGCTTGCCCTTCGGGATCGCATCGGGCAGGGGCGCTGGCGAGGGCGATTAGCTCAGTTGGTAGAGCATCTCGTTTACACAACGATGATCTTATGTGTCTGCAATGGCGCATTTCTCACACTTTCCTTAGTTTGGGTTTGGTGATTTCGGGATTATTCCGGGACTCGCTGGCTTCAAGGGCATCGCGCAGGTCGTCAGAGAGGACATGGACGTATCGCATCGTCGTCTTGATGTTGCTGTGCTGGAGCGCTTTCTGCGCGGCGGGCAAGCTCTTGGTGACGCGGACGATCCTGCTGGCGCGGGTATGGCGGAGATCGTGCAACCGAATTTTCAGGCCCACCTCTGCACGGGCCGCCTCCCAAGCGTCTCGCAAAACAGTGATGCTTAGTGGGTATCTCTCACCGCGTAATCGCCGGACATGCCGTTGCAGGCCGCTGGTCGGGCGTTGACATTGGTACGTGAACACGAACGGGCCAACGCGAGGCTGGTTAACGACGATGAACTGCATGTCGTTTGTCAGCGGTCGTTGCACAACATCACCGCCCTTTAGCGTCGTCCATGCCATGCGGTTGGGCAGATCTAGATCAGACCATCTTAGCCCAAGGACTTCATTTCGCCGCCAGCCACTCATTAGCAAAAATTCAACGGCAGGGCGGACGTCGGGCCGGATAGCGGCCAAAAGCTCGTCTTGCGTCGCGTCGTTAGGAAGCTCCGCATAGGGTTGGACATTGGACTTGAGAAAGAGCGCTGACCAGTCAGGCATTTCGCCGATGTCGTAGCGCGCCTTTTCGGCACGCCGCCATACCGCGCGCATATTTTCGATCTCTCGGTTAATGGTGCTGTTCGACCGCTTCCCTTTGCGGCCAGTGCTTCGCCGCTTGGCGAAGTATGTCATCAAATCACGTTGGCTGATCGCGGATAAAAACCGATTAGCGCCCAGCTGCTTCACGATGTCGCAAAGCAGATATTCCGTTGTCTTCCATGAGTTCTGACTTTCGGCATATTCTGCGTAAAGCCCACAGGCCTCGTCGATAGTGATCGGCGGCCTTGCCACTGTTGGGAGCGCCGCCTTTTGCCGTTCGCGCGCCTCATATTGCTTCGCTAGCTTTTCTTTTGTGCAGCCCGTCGAGCCGTGAACCCGGTTACCTTTGAACTGGAAGTCGAAGTGGAAATACGGCGAATTTTTGGGCTTGTAGACGGACATGGCGCTATCCTTGGTGTATCGCGGCGACGACGTTGCGCCAGATATTCATCGATGTCAGATTCTGTGTGGCGAATTTTTCGGGCGTCCAGTGCGACATAGGCAATCTCGCCCGCACGTCGCAGCCCGCGCAAGGTGCGCTCAGAAATGCCAAGCCTTTGCGCTGTTTCAATGGGCGTGAGCAAAATCATTGTTCATCGCCTTGGATCGGTTCCACCATGTTCTGCCGCAGGAATTCGTCGATGGCATCAAGGGGAAGGAACAGATTTCCACCGATGCGGATATGGCGAAGCTTGTTGTTCGCGATCAGCATCCGGACGCGCCGTTCGGGCCACCCTGATCTTGCGGCCAACTGCTTTGGACTTTCGAGACCTTGCCTCATGGAAATTCCTTTGCCTATGTGTATACTCTGGATAAAATTCTATGTGATTCGGAATTTTTAGGACATATTTGAGTTCTAAATACATATTTTGATACCGTGAGGCAAGCGAGAATGAGTTTGGGCAACCGAATTGCACAGTTGCGGAAGCGGACGGGCTTAAACCAGGTCGATTTCGCCCAGCGTCTCGGCGTTTCTCAAAGCGCTTTCAAAAACTATGAGCGCGGTGCCAGCGAGCCTCCGGTCAGCTTGATCACGCGCCTTTGCAGTGATTTCAATGCCAGTGCCGATTGGCTTGTACTTGGCATTGGAGCGGACAGCTCAAAGGCGCTGTATGACGAGCTGGAGCATGTTGTTGCCAAAGTCCGCCGATGGGCAGAGGCTTTTCCCGTGCCCGTTCCCCCGGAAAAAGAAGCCCAGATGGTATCCGTCTTGTTGCGCTACCGTCTCGAAAATGAAAATCCTTCAGATGCGATGGAACAATTTTTTCTGGACAAGGCGGCGTAGCATGAATGACAATGAACCAAAGCTCACGCTGGAGCGCGAAGTTACAGGCATTATCGAGTCATTCGCTCCCGGATATAACGTGTCTTTGAAAAGCTATGCGGCCACGAAACGGGCATTGCTGAGAATCAAGCTCTCGATATTATTGGCCGTATCCGCAGCGTTCGTTTATCTTGCTTTCTTCGCATCGCAATCACCGCCTGTAACGATGTTGGCCCTGCTTTTGGCCGCGATCTCGACTTACGGCCTGTGGAGCGTTGATGCCCTTGAGCGCGAAATCGGAATCTGGAAGCTGAACTACAAACCGCTATGGGGAACGCGCATAAAATACCCCCATGCATGGGAATTTCATCCCGCTGAGAACGCCATGCCTGCCCAGATTGCAGCACGGTAAGTGCGTTCTCCGTGAGTCTGTTCAACAAGAAAACCATTGCCAAAACCATCGCGCTGGCGGGCACACCCGATGCGGCGCGTTTGGCCGTTCTGGGGGAGTGGGCGGATACCATTCGTTCCGGTGCGATCGACAGCCAGAAGGAGACGGCGCTCCACGGCAATTTCAAACAGAAGATTCTCGTCGAAGCGCTGGGCTATAGCGATTTCAACCCTTCCGGCGCTTGGACGGTGGACGTTGAGGCGCAAATCGGCGCGGGCTCTGTTGATCTCGCCCTTGGCCATTTTGATGCCAACAGCCGCACCATCATTGCGCCCTTTGAACTAAAAGGAGCAAAGACCAAAAACCTTGATGCCATCATGCCGGGTCGCGCCAAAAGCCCGGTCGATCAGGCGTGGGAATATGCCACCAACAATGTCGGCACCAAATGGGTTTTGGTCTCAAATTATCTGGAAATCCGGCTCTATTCCTATGGCGAGGGGCGACAATTCCATGAGGCGTTTGATCTCGCCAAACTGCACGAGCCTGATGAATATCAGCGCTTCATGCTCCTCCTCTCGGCGGAAAACTTGCTCGGCGGGCGCACGGCGGAATTGCTGGATGAAAGCCGCCGCGAAAATAAGGACATTACCAACCGTCTATACGCCGATTACAAGGTGTTGCGGCAAGACCTGATCGGCGCAGTACGCACGGCACAGCCCGATATGGATGCGCTCCACGCCATCCGCTTGGGCCAGACCATCCTTGACCGCATTTTGTTCATCGCCTTTGCCGAAGATACCAGCCTTCTCCCGCCCAAAACGCTTGAGAAGGCGTATGAGAATGCCGATCCCTATAACCCAAAGCCCGTCTGGCAAAACTTCCTTGGCCTGTTCCGTGCCATTGATGAAGGCAGCGCGGTGCTGGGCATTCCGCGCTACAATGGCGGGCTTTTCAAGCGGGATGCGGAAATCCTTGGTCTCGCGATCAGCGACGAGATTTGCGAAGGGTTCAAGCGGCTAGCCGATTATGATTTCGCATCCGAAATCTCGGTCACGGTGCTGGGCCATATCTTTGAACAGTCGATTGCCGATGTCGAACAATTGCAGGCAGAGGCCAAGGGCCAAATCGTCGAGCCAAAAAAAGCCAGCGGAACCAGCGGTCGGCGCAAGCGCGATGGGGTGGTGTACACCCCCGATTACATCGCTCGCTTCATCGTGGAACAAACCATTGGCACGCACCTGAAGGAAATATTTTCCGGCCTGCTGGCGCTCCATGCTGCAAAGGGCGCGAAAGCCGATGATGATCCCATAAAGTGGAAATCAGCAGCAGCGGAACGGACCGCGTGGCAGGCCTATCGAGACAGGATCGCCACGCTGCGCATTGTTGATCCCGCCTGCGGCTCTGGCGTGTTCCTTGTCATGGCTTTTGATTATCTGAAGGCGGAAATCACCCGCGTGAACGGCATCATCGCTGATCTCAGCGGCTCTGGCCAGGCGGGCGACCTTCTTGATCCTGATAGCCAGATTCTCACCGACAATTTGTTCGGCGTCGATGTGAATGAAGAAAGCGTCGAGATTGCCAAGCTGTCACTCTGGATCAAAACCGCGCGGCGCGGCAAGGTTCTGGACAGCCTCGATCAAAACTTCCGCGTGGGGGATAGTTTGATCGAAGATAGCAGCTTTGCCTATCGCAAAGCGGGCTTCGTCTGGAAGGAAGCCTTTGCCGATATTTTCGCTGAAGGTGGGTTCGATATTGTGCTGGGCAATCCGCCCTATGTGCGACAAGAGTTGCTCAAGGACGTGAAGCCCTATCTGAAAAAGCGTTTCGACGTTTTCCACGGTGTAGCTGACCTGTACGCTTACTTCTTTGAACGAGGATTACGGGTTCTCAAGCCCGGCGGGCGGCTCGGATATATAAGCTCGTCGAGCTTTTTCAAAACTAGCTCCGGCAGGCCCCTGCGCGATTTTTTAAGTGCCAAGTCCGCAATTGAAACGGTGGTCAACTTTGGTGATCTTCAAGTTTTTGATGGCGTTACAACCTATCCGGCGATCATATCACTTTTGAACGTTGTCCCGCCTTCAAGGCACGAACTGAGCTTTTGGCGAGTGCAACAATTGCCGAAAGAAAACTTCGATGCGGCTTACGACGAATTCGCCCAACAATTTCCACAGACTTCGTTGGGCGCCGATTCATGGGAATTTGAAGCTCGGGATTTGCAGGTGCTCCGGAGAAAGATTGTTGAAGGACGGACACCCCTAAAAGAGATGTATCGTTCGCCGCTCTATGGCATCAAGACGGGCCGCAATGACGCGTTTGTGATCGAACGCGCTACGCGTGACAGCCTGATAGCTGCCGATCCAAATTCTGAAAGTATTCTAATGCCTTGGTTGGAAGGCGTCGCTGTTCAGAAGTGGAGCATTGAGCCGACCCAGAAATGGGTTATTTTTACAAAGCGTGGGACGCAGCTTGATGATTTTCCCGCCATCAGAGAGTTCCTCTTAGCTAGACGCCAAAACCTCGAACCAAAGCCGGAAAAATGGCAACCCAAAAATGCGGAAGATGTTTGGCCGGGCCGGAAGGCGGGAACGTATGCCTGGCACGAAATCCAAGATACTGTTGCCTATGATGCTGAATTTGAAAACCCAAAAATCGTTTTTCGCGATATCTCAGCATCCCCTACTTTTGTTTTGGACCGAGGAGGATACTATCTCGACACTACCAGCTATTTCATTCCCCGTTCGGATGCATTTTTGCTCGCGCTGCTAAACTCGAATATTTTTTGGTTTTGGATCAGGGCGGAAACTCCGATGGCGCGCGGCGGGTTTTTCCGCTTCAAAGCGCAGTATATCAGCCAAGTCCCCATTCCCGCTGCCACCGATTCCCAAAAGGCCGAACTGGCGTCCATCGCAGAAGCGGCACAAGCGGCGGCGGAGCGGCGCTATGCTGTGCAGCAAGGCGTGATCCGCCGCATCCCCGATCTGGCTCCCGCCGGGTCCGCTGGCAAGCTAACTGAACGCCTCAAATCATGGTGGGATTTGCCCGATTTCAAGGCATTTCAGGCCGAAATCAAAAAGGCGTTCAAGGCCGATATTCCCTTGAAAGATCGCACCGAATGGGAAGAATTCCTGGCCTCCCCCCGCGCCGAAATCCATGCGCTGACCGCTGAAATCAAGCGCCTGGAAGGCGCGATCAATGAAAAAGTCTACGCCCTGTTCAATCTGACGCCCGACGAAATCGCGCTGCTGGAAGCCAATATATAGCGCCGCTAAGCGCGCGCCGCCTGCCTTCGGCTAAACAATCGCCTCCAACCCTTTCCGGCTGACAATCGACAGCAGCCGCAACGCTGGCCCGCCGGGGCGCTTCGCACCGCGTTCCCAATCGGACACAAGGTTTTTGGAGACGTTGAGGTAGCGCGCGAAAACGGGCTGCGAAACGGCCTCGCTCTCGCGGATAGCCTTGATCTCTTCGGGTTTCAGAACCGGTGCGGCGATCAGGCAGGATTCATCAAATTCGCGCATCGTCTTCTTGTCGATAGCGCCAACTTCAAACGCAGCTTCCATCATGTCATGGATGGCGGCCAACGGCTCGCTCTTGTAAATTTTTGTTGCCATCACTTAACCTCCGTCAGACTTTCCATCTCAACCAGCGCGTCGATTTTTCCCTGCGAGAATGCCAGATATTCCTTTGCGGCTTTCTTCAACGCGCCCAATTCCAACGCATTCAAATTCGCCTTGTCGCTCTTGGCAAATCCCACAACGAAAATGGCGCGATCACCAGAGCGGAAAAATATCAGCGTCCGATACCCGCCTGATTTGCCTTCTCCATCGCGGGCCACGCGCTGCTTGAGCAACCCGCCTCCCAAATCTGCATCAATCAACCCTTGCTCTGCGCGCCTGATCGCATCACTCAAGGCCGCATCGCTGATCCGTTCCTTGCGCGCGAATTTGGCGAACCAGCCGTTCTTGTATATCCGCACGGGGTGATGACGCTCCGATTATTTCCGCAAGCGCTATCACACAATGTATTATAGGTCAAGAATATCCGTGCGCCGCTTGCGCGGCTCAATATTCGCTGGCAAGCATGACGATGAGCACGCGGCGCGTGATTGCCGGATTGGCCGGGTCTTCGCTGCCGAATTGTAGATCGCGGTCATAGGCGTCGATCTTCCAGAAGACTGTCTCGACCGGCTTGGCCGGTCGCGACGTCGTCCAGCGCCCGTCACCACCCTGATAGATCGCGCCAAAGTCTCGCTCGCCATGAGGGTCATTGTCCGGCGTGAAGGCGTCGTAGGTCTCGATCAGTTCGCGCACCCGCGATTGATCCGCCTGCGGCAGCGCTCGAAAACCCTCGGTCGCCACGGCATGACAAGCAATGCCCATCGCCTGCCGTGCCCGATCATTGAGCCGCGCAAGACGCTCGCGCTGGCTGGTGAGGGGCGCGCTCATTGCACCCGCCCCCTGCGTGTTTCGCAAATCAGGACAAGTGCCCCGAAATCCTCGCGCTCGCCTAGCCGGTCGGCAATCCGCCGCACACAGGCCAGCGGTAAACCATTCTCATTCGCCAAGTCGCGCAAGTAATCGTCACGGGTCTCGGCCCCGCATTCACGATACATCAATTGCAAATCACACATTTCCTGCCTCCTCTTGGGCTGAAAGCCGCATTGCTCTGCGACATGCGGCCTGCCTTCCGGCGAGGATGGGAGGGGGAGGGAAAGCTGAATCGTTGCCCTGGAGCGGGCCAGCGGGCGCACAGCGACCGCCACACGGGGGCGACTATTCTGCTTTGGGAAATGAGAGGGCAAAGCCCTTGGCGTTCCCATCAGTCAGGAAACGGGGCCGATCAGGCTCCCCCAGCCGCAACGCGGCACAGACAACGGCACCCTTGCACGGCGCGACGCAGACGGGGGGAGTGGCGGCTAGCGAAGCGGGGGACAAGGCTGTTGTCCCAAAGGGACAGCGCCGCCAGCTACCGCGAACGCGCAGCCGTCGCCCGACCGACAAGGAAAGAGGTGAGTGTGCCATGCGGGTCAGCCAAACAACACCGTGCCCTCGGGAGCGCAAAGCGCGGAAAAGAGCGCGACCTCAAACCCTCCCGCTCATCATCCCACGTTCCTGATCGTCACCCGAATGGGCCGGGACCACAGGCCCGGTCCGCGCCAGTGGATAGAGCAGGTTGCCCTAAGGGTAGCTTCGAAAGGCCAAGCAGGTTAATCATTTTTCTCAGCACCTCGTATCGTCTCTTTCCAAGAGAGGGCTGCAAAAAATCTTGACCGGTGTCCCGTATGACCTTGCAATTAAAGTAGCAAAGGCTAGGCGGCGTGGACAAATTTGAGCCAGTATTTGGCGGCGGCGATATGGACCA
>CALMZE010000176.1 GCA_937870585.1 uncultured Sphingomonadales bacterium
GGCAAGCACAAGCCGAGCTACACCCCGCACGTCGATTGCGGTGACAATGTCATCGTCATCAATGCGGACAAGGTGCGCTTCACCGGCAAGAAGCTGGGCGACAAGGTTTACTATCGTCACACCGGTTATCCGGGCGGCATCAAGGGCGTGACGGCGGGCAAGGTGCTCGGCGGCCGCTTCCCCGAGCGCGTTCTGGAAAAGGCCGTGGAACGCATGGTTCCCCGTGGTCCGCTGGGCCGCCAGCAGATGCGCAACCTGCGCATCTTCTCCGGCAGCGAGCATCCGCACGCCGCACAGAACCCCAACGTCCTCGACATTGCGTCGATGAACCGCAAGAACAAGGTGGGTGCATAATGTCCGACACCGATAACCGTCAGTCGCTGGCCGATCTGGCCGCTCTCACCCAGCAGGCCGCTGCGGCGCCCGCTCCGGTGGCCGCTGTTGAAGCCGGTGCCGAAGACGCCGCTCCGGAAGCTGTTGCTCCGGTTGCGCCTTCCACCCCCGCCGTGCTGCGTGAACGTGAAGTTGACGCGCAGGGCCGTTCCTACGCCACCGGCCGCCGCAAGGATGCGGTTGCGCGTGTGTGGGTGAAGCCGGGCACGGGCAAGATCACGGTCAATGGCCGCGATCAGGAAGTCTATTTCGCGCGCCCGTCGCTGCGCCTCGTGATCAACCAGCCGTTTGGCGTGGCCGATCGTGATGGCCAGTATGACGTGATCGCCACCGTGAAGGGCGGTGGTCTCTCTGGTCAGGCCGGTGCCGTGAAGCATGGCATTGCGCAGGCGCTCTCCAAGCAGGAGCCCGCGCTCCGCACGGCGGTCAAGCAGGCTGGCTTCCTCACCCGCGACAGCCGCGTGGTCGAGCGCAAGAAGTACGGCAAGGCCAAGGCCCGCCGCAGCTTCCAGTTCTCGAAGCGCTAAGCGGATCTGGCATTACGCCACAGAAAAAGGCCCCGGAGCGATCCGGGGCCTTTTTTGTTGAGACGCTCAACTCAGGCCGTGCGCCGATGCCACCACCAGAAGAGCGGGGGCAGGATGAGTTCCAGACTGCCCAAAAAGATGAAGAGTGGATTTGGCCAGCCAACCGCCAGCGCCGAAATGATCCGGGCGATGCCGCCAAGGAAAAAGGTCAGCAGCAGCGCGCCGAACACGCCTTCGCGCGCGCGCAAGTCCCGGCTGCACCAGATTAGCGCGACGCCAAAGCCGAGGAACAGCGTGGCGTAGAACCGGTCCTCGCTGTCCATCGTGGCATTGACGGGCACGGAACCGGGGATGGAGGATGGACCAAGGACAATGTGCAGGCAGGCGATCAGAACGCAAACCACGCCAAAGACCAGAATCAAGGCCTCCAGCGTTTTCCGCATCGCCTGCCTCCTTGCGCTTACTTGCCCATCAACGTCTTTTCATTGGCACCATCCCAGGATTTGATGCTGATGTCCTGAATCGTCGCGCCACCCATGGCCTTGTTGAACGTCTTCATGTGTGGAGAGGCTGCGTGTGCGGCCAGCGCCGCGCCATCGCGCCAGCGTTCGGAAATGCGGATCACGGTCGGGTCCACCACGTCGCGCGAAAAGGCGTAGAGTTCGCAACCATCTTCGGCGTTGGTGGCTTCCAGCTGCGCTTTCATCGCGTCCTGCAGCTTCTCGATATCGCCGTCTGCAAATTTGATATGGCCTTGCACGAGGATCATCACAGTCTCTCCTGTTTTGGGTTCAATTCTTGATCTTCCAGCCGCTGCGCAGCAGCAGATAGGCGGTGGTGCCGAGCACCAGATTGAGCGTGATCAGCACCGCCGCGCCGAGGATCGGATCGCTGTCACTCTGCCCCAGAAAGCCATAGCGGAAACCCGAAATCGCGTAGAAAAACGGATTGGCGTGGCTGATCGCGCGGAACAGAGGCGAGAGCTTTTCAACCGAATAGAAGGTGCCTGAAAGCAGCGAGAGCGGGGCCACGATGAAGTTGGTGATCGCGGCGGCATGGTCAAACTTCTCGGCCCAGATCGACGTCAACATTCCAAGCAGCGAGAGCATCAGCGCGCCGAGGAAGCCGAACAGCAACACCGCCCAGAGATGCTCTGGAATCACATGCACGCCCGGCCAGAACAGCATCGCGCCCCAGATGGCCAAACCGACCAGCGCCGCGCGCGTGACCGCCGCCCCGTTCAGCCCGGCCAGCAATTCGCCTGTGGAAAGTGGCGGCATGAGATAATCGACGATGGTGCCCTGAATTTTCGCCACCAGCAGCGAAAAGCTAGAATTGGCAAAGGCATTCTGCATCATGCCCATCATGATCAGGCCCGGCGCAACGAATGTCGCGAAGCTGTGATCGCTCGATGTGCGCCCCGGCCCGCTCATCGCAACGGTGAAAATCACCAGATAGAGCAGCGTCGTAATCGCCGGAGCCCAGATCGTCTGGAGCTGCACCTTGAAAAAGCGGCGCACTTCCTTCATATAGAGAGCGCGCAGCCCCCCCCAGTTGACCGATTGGATGGCCGGAATTCCGGGCTCGCTCAAGATGTGGTTTTGGGACTCGCTGTTCATCGCCATATGGCCTATCGGCAAGGGCGTGGCGGGGCAAGTCTTGGCCTGTGTGAAATTTGAATTGAGGGATTGGCATGTCCTGGACGGAAGAACGGATCGAGAAGCTGAAGGATCTCTGGAGCAAGGGGATGACCGCCAGCCAGATTGCCGAAGAATTGGGCGGCGTGAGCCGTAACGCGGTGATCGGCAAGGCGCACCGGCTTGACCTCCAGTCACGTCCTTCCCCCGTGAAGGGCGGCGATGGCGAGCCTGCGGCCAAGCCCGAGCCGCGCAAGGCCGCACCACGCACCGCGCCCAAGGCTGCGCCAACTCCGCCTGCTGCGCCTCCCCCCCCACCGGTTCAGGCCAAGACTCCGCCGCCGCCGCCCGCTGTGGACGCTGAAGTCAATGCAGCCATGCCGCTGCCCAACCGTGCCGGTGCCGCGTCTGGCAATACCAGCTTTCGTTCGATTGGTCCGGGTGGCTTCGTCCGCCAGTCCCCCGGTGAGCAGAGTGCGCCCTCCACACCCGCACCGCCGCGCCGTCTGGTTCCGGCCAAGCCAAGCGCCGAGATTGCGGGTAAAACCAGCCTGCTCGATCTGAATGACCGCATCTGCAAATGGCCGCTGGGTCATCCGGGCGAACCCGATTTCCATTTTTGCGGCGATCCGGTGAACCCTGGCTTCCCCTATTGCGTGGCGCATTGTGGTCAGGCGTTCCAGGCACAGATGCCACGCCGCGACCGCCGCCCGCCGCCGCCGATGCCGTTCGGCGGCCCGCGCGTCCGCTAAGGCGAACTGGCAGGCGCATTTCATGCGCCTTGCCCGTCCAGAGCGATGTCATAGAGTTTCCTCCTCATGAGTGAGGAGGAAGGATGCCATGCGCCATGAGCTTGTTCTGGCCACCATGCGACGGCGTCTATCCTGTAAAGGCAAATGCCGTGGCCACTGACGCACGATCCGAAACGCCCATCTGCGTCGGCGCGAAAACGACGCGCGCCAGCCTCGTCGCGAATCTCACGCTCGGGAGCTCGGGGAAGAAGGATTGGCTGGGGCGGCAGGATTCGAACCTGCGAATGGCGGCACCAAAAGCCGCTGCCTTACCACTTGGCGACGCCCCATCACTGCGCATCAGCGCGATGAAGGGGGCGCTTTAGCGGGCGAAGGGCCGGAGCGGAAGGGGGAAATTTGCTCCGCGTTGCGAAGCGGGCGGCTTTGCGCTAAAGGCCGCGCAAACGCCCCGGATGCCCGCTCGACTCCAGCGACGCCTCCGGGGCTTCACTCTTTGATGCACGTCAGGAAAAAGCATGACCCGTCGCCGCATGATCTACGAAGGCAAGGCCAAGATCCTTTATGAAGGCCCGGAGCCCGGCACGATCATCCAGTATTTCAAGGATGATGCGACCGCCTTCAACGCCCAGAAAAAGGGCACGATCAACGGCAAGGGCGTGATCAACAACCGCATTTCGGAGCATGTCTTCACGCTGCTCGGCAATATCGGCATCCCCACGCACTTCATCAAGCGGCTCAACATGCGTGAGCAGCTGGTGCGGCAGGTGGAAATCGTGCCGATCGAGGTGGTGGTGCGCAATGTCGCGGCGGGCTCGCTCTCCAAGCGCTATGGCATTGAAGAAGGCACACCGCTGCAACGCACTATCCTTGAATATTATTACAAGGATGACGCGCTGGGCGATCCGCTGATCACCGAAGAGCATATCGCCTGTTTCGGCTGGGCCGGGCAGGACGAGCTGCACGACATTGCGGACATGGCGATCCGCGTGAATGATTTCATGAGCGGCATGTTCGCCGCCGTCGGCATCCGTCTGGTCGATTTCAAGCTGGAATTTGGCCGCGTGTGGGAGAATGATTTCAGCCGGATCATCCTCGCCGATGAAATCAGCCCGGATGGCTGCCGCCTGTGGGACATGGCGACGAACGAAAAGCTCGATAAGGACCGGTTCCGCCGCGACATGGGTGGCGAAGTGGAAGCCTATCAGGAAGTCGCCCGTCGCTTCGGCCTGCTGCCGGAGACCGAGGGCGCGACGGTGCTGGATATGCAGAGCCATCGGGGCAAGCTGGATAGCTGATTGGCTTACCCAATCAGCCCCGTTCGCCATGAGCTTGTCTAAGCCTGTCCTGAGCTACGCCGAAGGGGGCTGACCTTTTCTGGGACTCACCGCGCCAAGAAGAGACAGTGCTTCGACAAGCTCAGCACGAACGGGTCGGGTTAGGAAATCCTACCCCAACCGCCGGTGCACCACGGCCAGCCCCAGTTCCGGATACGCCACCCGCGCATCATCGCCCGCTTCGGCCAACGGCATCACCACCAGCCCGCGATTGACCTTTTCCCGGTGATGCATCCGCGCAGTATTTTCCTGCCCGACATAGCAGCCCTTGGTGAAGCTGACGCCATCCTGTTCGCGCGCGTTGCATTCGAGCCAGAGCGTTGTGCCGTCGCCTAGTTCGGCCATGCCTTCAACCACGCCGAGCGCCAGACGATGCGCGAGCCAGCCATCTACCGGGTCTGAAGGCGGCGCAATCCAGCGCCAGCCCAACCGGGCGTCACGCGGATCGGGCACGCCCTGTCCTGCCTCTTTGGACCAATGCACGGCCAGTTCCGTATCCACCGCAATGAGGATCGGACGCCGCAGCCGATAAATCGAGAGCCGCTTCACCAGAGCGTCCACCCGCGCCGCCTCGCAGTCGATCAGCAGATCATCCCTGTCCGCCCAGACGAGAAAATCGAACAGCGCCTTGCCTTGCGGCGTGAGCAGACCAGCCCAAACCGGCAGATCATGCAGCACATCGTTGGTGATCAAGCCTTGCAGAAATCCGCTTACATCTTCGCCGGAAAGACGGATGACGGCGCGATCGGAGAGGGTGGTGGTCATGGAGGGGAGATAGGGGCGGATTGCAATTCTGCAACCGCAAAATCTGAACCGCTCATGCTGAGGAAGGGCTGAGCTTGTCGAAGACCTGTCTCGAAGCACGCATCAAACGTCCTTCGAGACGCCATTTCGACAAGCTCAATGGCTCCTCAGGATGAGCGGTTTTATCTATCACCCCACCGCCCGCACCTCCACCGGCAGACCCGACAGCGCAGCATTGCCCGAGAGCGGATCGAGCAAGGCCTCATCCGTCAGATCATTCACGCTTACCCCCCCATGCGCCTGCGCAACGCTCATCGCCACGCCGGGCAGATTATGGCCCCAGCCGTGCGGGATTGAGATGGTGCCGGGCATCATGTCATCAGTCACTTCCACCTTGAGCTGGATCGCGCCGACGCGTGAGGAGACCTCCGCCGTGCTGCCATCGCCCAGATTCCGCGCGCGGGCGTCATCGGGGTGGATCATCAGCGTGCAACGATCCTTGCCCTTCACCAGCCGCGCCGAATTGTGGAGCCAGCTGTTGTTTGAGCGGACATGCCGTCGCCCGATCAGCTTAAGCCGCGTGTCTTCATCGCTGAAGGCCGCGCGCAGCCGCTCCAGATCGGCAATGAAATCGGGCACGGCCAGATTGACGGTCTTGTCCAGCGTCTTCAGCCGCGCAGGGAAGCGCCCGGCCTGCATCTCGCCAAAGTCCATGCCGCTGGTGTGTGACGCCAGTTCCTCCAGCGAAACAGCATAGGGACCGGCTTTGAGCAGAGCATCGAGCATCACCCGCGGTTCCGGCTGCGGCGTTTCATCGCCCGATATTGCAGCGGCCAGCCCGCGCAGAATTTCCCAATCGTGCAGGCAACCCTCTTCCTTCTCAAGCAAGGGTTCAGAAAATTTGCCGAAATTGCGGATCGCGATGGGCAGCAGGAACAGCCCGTAATGCTCGCGCTCCAGCGGGCCGGTGGGCGGCAGGATATAGTGGGCCAAGCGGCTGGTGGCGTTGCGATACATGTCAATGGAGACCATCAACTCCAGCCCCGCAATCGCCTTCGCCAGTCGGGTGCCGTTGGGCGTGGAGAGCACCGGATTGCCCGCGACAACGAACAGCGCCTTGATCTGCCCTTCGCCCGGCGTTTCCATTTCTTCCGCCATGCAGGCCGCAGGAAATTCACCGAGCACATCGGGGTGGCCGGACACACGGCTGCGGTGCCGCCCGATGCCGCCCTTACCCAGCACCTCAACCGTATCGACAACAGGCGCAGGGAACATCACGCCGCCTTCGCGGTCCAGATTGCCGCTGACCGCATTGATGCACGCGATCAGCCAGGCGCACAGCGTGCCGAAGCTCTGCGTAGACGTGCCCATGCGCCCATAAAGTGCGGCGGGGCCGGATGTCAGCCGCGCGGCAAGGTGAGCGATGTCCTCCAACGCTACGCCCGCGCGGGCGGCGCAAGCGGCAGCGTCGAAACTGGCAAGCGCTTTTCGCAAGGTCTCGACGCCCTGTAACCAGTCCGGTTTGTCGGCATCACCCTGAAGAACCATTTTCAACAAGGCCACCAGCATGAAGGCATCGCCGCCGGGACGGATGAAAATATGGCGATCCGCGATCTTGGCCGTCTCGGTGCGGCGTGGGTCGATCACGATCAGTTCGCCGCCGCGCTTTTGCAGCGCCTTCGCCCGATTGCGGAAATCCGGAACGGTCCACACGCTGCCGTTCGACGCCATGGGGTTGCCGCCCATGATGATCATCGTCTGCGTGCGATCAATATCGGGCACGCCCCACAGACCCGAATGGCCATAGAGCCGAAGGTTCGACACCTGATGCGGCATCTGGTCGACAGTGGAGGCGGAAAAGAAATTGCGCGTGTCGAGCGCCTTTTTCAAATCCCCGCTGGTCAACGCATTGGCATAGCTGTGCGCATTGGGATTGCCGACATACATGGCCGTCGATCCGGGATGCGCCGTCATCAGCGCGCGGGTCTTCTCGCCGATCTCGGCAAAGGCTTGATCCCAGCTGATCTCCTCCCACGCATCGCCGACCCGCTTGAGCGGCGCGCGCAGACGGTCCGGATCATTCTGCAAATCTTCAAGCGCGGTTGCCTTGGGGCAGATGTGTCCGCGTGACAGGGCGTTTGCCGGATCGGGCTTGATCGAGAGAATGTCCCGCCCCTCCGCCGTGACGATGATCCCGCAATTCGCCTCGCAGATCGAACAGGTGCGATGGTGGGTGACGGGCATGGTGGGCTCCTCTCTGACTGTTTGCCAAAAGCTAACCGCGCAAGATGGTGTTGACAAGCAGCATGGATGATATAAATATGATATCATCTTTTAACGGAGGGCCTTATGTCTGAGTCGTCACCTGAAGCGCTGAGCCTGACGCGTGAAAGCCGCGCCAGCACCATTAGCGGCTATATTCTGCTGCTGATTGCGGTTGCGCTGTTTGCGTTTGACGTCATGAGCATCGTGCAATTGGCGGCCATACCCGAAGATCAGCCTGATCTGGATGGAGCCGCGCTGGCCAAATTGTTCACGGTGCTGGGGTCGATCTTCGCATTCATCCTGATCGCCAAGGGCTTCTTCATGCTTCAGCCCAATCAGGCGGCAGCGATCACGCTGTTCGGCAGCTATCGTGGCACGGATCGGCTCCCCGGCCTGCGCTGGGTCTGGCCATGGATGAGCAAGGCCAAGATTTCGCTGCGCGCCAACAATCTGATTTCGGACAAGATCAAGGTCAACGATTTGCGCGGCAACCCGATTGAAATCGCGGCCCAAGTGGTGTGGCGCGTGACGGATACCGCGCAGGCGCTGTTTGATGTGGATGATTACAAGGCGTTTGTGATGGCGCAGATCGAAGCGGCAGTGCGCTCCATCGGATCGCGCTACCCGTATGACGATATTGAGCATCGGGAAGTGACGCTACGCGGCAACCATGATGAAGTCGGCGTGGAATTGCGCACTGCCTTGATGGAGCGCCTCTCCGTCGCGGGCATCACGGTGGACGAATGCGGGCTGACGCACTTGGCCTACTCGCCCGAAATTGCAGGCGCGATGCTGCGCCGTCAGCAGGCCGAAGCCGTCATCAGCGCACGCAAGAAACTGGTGGAAGGCGCCGTCACCATGGTCGAAATGGCGCTGACCCAGCTGAGCGAGAAGAATGTTGTTGATCTGGATGACGAGCGCAAGGCGGCGATGGTTTCCAACCTGATGGTCGTCCTGTGCGGCGAGCGGGACACGCAGCCGGTTGTCAACACGGGCTCTCTCTACCAGTAGGCAGAGCCATGTCCGCGCCCGGCAAGAAATCCTTTCCGCTCCGACTCGATCCGGCCCTGTTCGCCGTGATCGAGCGGACGGCTGCGGTCGACTTTCGGAGCGCGAACGCACAGATCGAAGTGCTGCTGCGCGAGGCGCTGGCCCGGCGCGGTGTGAAAGTGCCCGTCAGCGAGGCACCCCGCCGGGGGCGACCACCTGCCAAGGCTGATCAGGACGCGGATTGATCCGCGTCCATCAGTTCAGAGCAGCTTTTCAATGTCTGCCTTGATCGTCTCGGGCTTTTCGGTTGGGCCATAGCGGCCGACGACCTTGCCATCCTTGTCCACCAGGAATTTGGTGAAATTCCATTTGATGCCCTGCGTGCCGAGCAGACCCTTTTTCTCAGCCTTGAGATGCTTGAACAGCGGCTCCGCGTTTTCGCCGTTCACATCCACCTTGGCCATCAGCGGGAAGGACACGTCATAAGTGAGCGAGCAGAAATTCTTGATCTCTTCCTCATCACCCGGCTCCTGCGCGCCAAACTGGTTGCAGGGGAAGCCGATGACGGCGAGGCCCTTTGGTCCCAATTCACGATGCAGCTTTTCCAGCCCCGCATATTGCGGCGTGAAGCCGCACTTTGATGCGGTGTTGACGATCAGCATCGGGCGGCCTTTGAACTCGGCCATATCTTGCTCTTGGCCGCCGGTGGCCTTCACCTTGAAATCGTGGACATTCACGGGGTTGCGCTCCTCATTTAATCTTTGTGGCGAACGCTAGCGCGCTGAAGCGCTTTCGCCAAGCACCCCCTTGCCAAGCAGAGCGAATGCGGCCAGCCTCTGTACCCATATAACGGGCGCATCCGACACAGATGATTTGAGGAAAGGATGATCCATGCCCGCAGGTTTGGCAGCGGTACTCTCTGGCGGCGGTTCCAAAGGCGCATTTCAGGTGGGTGTGCTTGATGAATTGATCAGCGCGAAGAAAGTGAAGTTCGATCATTTCGTGGGCGTCTCCACTGGCTCCATTCAGGCGCTGGGCGGGGCGATGAACGATATGCCCGCGCTGGTCGAGCATTGGACGAGCATCAAGAGCCAGGCCGATATTTACAAGAAGCGGCCTTTGGGTGCGGCAGGCGCGGTGTTCGGCGCGGATTCGCTTTTCGACGCCAAGGCGCTGCGCACCCGGCTGAACACCTATGCCGATGCCGCCAAGATCAAGGCGGCGAAGAAGACGCTCCATATTGGCGTCGTCAATCTGGCGACCGGGCAATATCAGGACAAATCACCCGACGCGCTGGAGCCCGGCGATACGATTGGCGATTGGGTCTACGCCAGCTGCGCGCAACCGCCCTACTTCAAACCCTATGAACGCAAGAACCGAGACGGTGTGCTGGAGCAATGGGTGGATGGCGGCGTGCGCAACGTGACGCCGCTTTCCACTGCCATGAAGCTGAAGCCGCGCGCCGTGCTCGCCATCATCGCCTCACCGGAGAAAGACCCGCCTGCGCCCGGCGCGCTTTACGAGGATCTGGTCAAGATCGGGCAGCGCTGCACAGCGATCCAGATCAGCGAGGTCGCCGCCAATGATCTGGGCAATGCCATGCTGATGAACGATCTGATCGCCGCGCGCGAAAGCCAGTTGCGGCTGCTGGAGCGGGCGGGAATCACCGGGGCAGAGGCGGACCGGATCTTGGCCCCGCTCGATGTGCAGATCAGCGGCTACAACCTCGTCCCCGTCCGCGTCATCCGCCCGCCGCGCAACTATGTCGGCTCGGACACGATGGAGTTTGATCCCAAGAAGATCAAAGCCGCGATTGAGGCCGGGCGGGAGGCCGTGCGCGCGCAATGGGACACGCTGGGGCCGTTTCTGGGGAGTTAGGGCCTGATTGAAGTACAATGGACCGCTCATCCTGAGGAGCCATTGAGCTTGTCGAAATGGCGTCTCGAAGGATCGTGTGTGGTTCGAGACGGGCCCCTTCGACTGCCCGCAGGGCGGGCGCTCAGGACAGGCTTCGACAAGCTCAGTCCCTCCTCACCATGAGCGGTTTGATTCCATGTGATGACTAACCACTCCAAATCTCTCGCTTGCAAAGCCTAGCGCACCCCCTCCCCCTCGCGCACAATCACTTCAGACAGCCGCGCCACGGTCCGCCCCGGCATCCGGATCGTGCCTTCGTTCATGATGGTGCGGCCATCGGGCAGCAGCCACAGCCATTGCTCCATCGTCACAAACGGCTTTTTCATCAGATATTTGAGGTGGAAGAGATTGCCCGTCACTTCCGCCTTCACCGGCCCCGCCGCGTCAGACAAGGTGGCGACGTAACGCCCCTCACCAGACCGGGCCATGATCCAGTGGCGCTGGCTGACCTTGCCACGATCATCGGTGATGGTCTGATCGAGACGGAAGCTGCCATCGCGTTGCACCATCCCGCTGCTCTTCACCGTAATGCCGCGCGCGGGCTTGCCCCCCGGAGTCTGGATGACACCGCGCCCGGCGAGTTCCCCGGCAAAAACCATCTCTGGCACAAAGACAGGCCCGGCCTGCGCGATGCGTTCGGGCGGGACGGGTTTGACGCAGGCGGAGAGGATCAGGGCGGCGGCGAGGGAGGCGGCGTGTTTCATTTGCGCAGGATGCGCGTGCTATGCGCGGCCCGCAATGCTGTGCATCACACACACTCCCGTCATTCCCGCGAAAGCGGGAACCCAGTGCGCGGCATTCTCTGGGTTACCGCTTTCGCGGGAATGACGAACGCGAACCCATTTGGAACTTTTATCTTGACATCGTCGCGCTGATATGGCTATATTGGCAACACTGGAAAATTGCGAGTCGCGGAGCGGATGCGCCGCAGACAATCGGGCCGGAGAGCAGATGCTTTCGCGGCCCTTTTCTTTTTGAAGTCAGGACCATCATCATGACGAAGGCCGAAACCACCATCGGCAAGGCGGCGCGTGCCCAGTTTCTGGCGCATCTGGCTGAAACTTCGAATGTTGCGGCATCGGCGCGCGCAGCCGGGCTTTCACCGTCGCGTGCCTATCGCGAGCGGCAGCGTTTCCCCGCCTTCCGCGCGCAATGGCAGGAGGCTCTGGCTGAAGGCTATGCCCGGCTGGAAGCCGAATTGCTGGCTGAGGCTCTGCGCCCGGCAAGCGGCAATCTGAAGGACATCACGCTCAAATCCCGCCAGATGAAGGTGCGGCTGGGGATGACCTTGCTCTCACTCCACCGCGCTTCGGTGCGCGGGGTGAAGCCCGCAACGCCCCCGGCCCCGCGCCGCACGCGCGCCGAAATCCAGCAGGATTGGGAAGCCGGCCTTGATGCCATGAAAGTCCGGATGAGTGCCGATGACAGCACCGCAGAGTGAGGCCGAGCGGCTGGCCTTTGCCGCGCCTGATGAGCGCGCCGCCTGGTTCAAGGCCTATAAGCATCCAGACCGGATCGCGCATGACTGGACCTATTGGCGGCGCGCTGCGCAGGTGCCGCCCGCAGGGGACTGGCGCGGCTGGTTCATCATGGCCGGGCGCGGCTTTGGCAAGACGCGTATGGCCGCCGAATGGGTGCGCAGCGTGGCCGAACAGGATGGAGAGGCCCGCATCGCTCTGGTCGCCGCCACGCTGCACGAGGCGCGCACGATCATGGTGGAAGGCGAAAGCGGGCTGCTCGCCATTGCTCCGCCCCAGTGCAGGCCGGTTTACGAACCCTCGTTGCGGCGGCTCAGCTGGCCGGGTGGCGCACAGGCGACGCTCTATTCGGCGAGCGAGCCCAACAGCCTGCGCGGTCCTACGCACAGCCATGGCTGGGCAGACGAAATCGCCAAATGGGAGAATGGGCCGGCAAGCTGGGACAATCTGGCGATGACGTTGCGACTGGGCAAGGCCCCGCAGATCGTCGCCACAACAACGCCACGCCCGGTGCCACTGGTGCGTCGCCTGCTTGCTGAACCCGGCTTTGTGCTGACGCGCGGCACGACTGCCGACAACCGCGCCAATCTGCCGCCCGCCTTTCTGGGTGCGATGGAGCGCATCTATGCGGGCACACGGCTGGGGCGGCAGGAACTGGCAGGGGAGTTGCTGGACGATGTGGAGGGCGCGCTCTGGAGCCGCGATCTGATCGAATGCTGCCGTGCAGACACTGCGCCCGCGCTCAGCCGCGTGGTGATCGGGGTCGATCCGCCTGCGAGTGCTGCGGGAGACGCGTGCGGAATCATAGTGGTCGGGTTCGATGCTCATAGCCATGCCTGGGTGCTCGCTGACGCCAGCGTGCGCGGCAAAAGCCCCGAAGGCTGGGCCCGCGCGGTCTCAAACGCGGCCACCCGCTGGCAAGCCGATCGCGTGATCGCAGAGGCCAATCAGGGCGGAGACATGGTGGCCGCCACACTGCGCGCGGCAGACGTCGCCCTGCCCGTCCGCCTCGTCCATGCCTCACGCGGGAAGGTCGCACGGGCAGAACCAGTGGCCGCGCTCTACGAAACCGCCCGCGTCCACCATGTCGGCGCCTTCCCGGATCTGGAAGACGAACTGTGCGGCCTGATGACCGGCGGCGGCTATGAAGGCCCCGGCCGCAGCCCGGACCGCGCGGACGCGCTCGTGTGGGCGGTGACGGAGGGGGTGTTGGGACGGAGACAAGCGATGGCACGCATCACTCTTGCATAATAGGTTTTATCCTATACGCGCTCAGATTTCCAAAACATTTCTCCATATTGGTTCAAATATTAAGAAATTCTTGGATAAACATTTCAATCGCTGCGCCCGATATGCTCAATGAGCATATCGGGCGCAGCGATTGAAGTCAAACGGAATATTTCATATAACGTTAAGAGACAGATTGCTATTTCCCGATCAAGATTAATTTTTAGCTCGGAAAGGAGGTTTCAACAATGGCAGTTTACTCAAACACATTCGGAGGCCTCCGGCTCACGGGTGACGATGCTCGGAAGTTCCGAAACCAGACGACATATGGTCGGCCTGGCAAGGGAGCCCAAGAGGCGGCCCGGAGAGGAAATGGGCTTGCAGCTAGCCTGCTTCGTGACGGGTTTGTTAAAGTTCGCATTCCCTTCGGAACCAGTCAAGGAGCCTCCGCATGAACTCCGTAGTCTGTTTTGCACATGGCCAAGACGGTCAATGGGAAGCTCTCTGCGTGGATTTTGACATTGCAGTTCATGGACGCAGCTTCGAAGAAGTGCAAAAAGCTTTGAATGAAGCGATATGGACATACGTTGAAGATGCTGAAAAGGAATCTCCTTCAGTCCGCAAGGCATTGCTCAACAGGCGTTCGCCTTGGCATGTCCGGTTTCTGCTGACGACTCGTCTCGCCTTTTACAATTTTTTCCATGGACGGAGAGGACTGGATCAGGCTAGTTTCCCCGTCTTATGCCACGTCTGATTTGCACATCCGCCGATTTTATTCAAATACTCGAATCCAACGGATTTTCACAAATTCGGCAAGAGAGCAGCCACAGGCGCTTTAGGGCGAACATTAATGGTAACGTCTTCTTTGTCACGGTTGCATATCACAACGTAAATGATCCCATTCCTATTGGCACGTTGAATTCGATGATCCGCCAATCCGGGCTTAGCAAGAAACTGTTTCTGAAATAGTCTTACTCAAACAAGACGAACAAGGAACCCCAAAACCCATGAAACTCTTCGGCTGGAAATCGGCCGGGCGTGCTGCTGTGCGCCCGGCCAAAACGCATGTCTCGCTTGCGCGCGGCGTCGGTGGGGCGCTCTTTGGGGCGTGGCCGCGATCTTATGAAGCGCAGGTGCGGGAGGGGTATCTCTCCAACGCCATTGCCCAGCGCGCGGTGCGGCTGGTGGCGGAAGGCGTGGCGTCCGCCCCGGTCTTGGCCTCTCATCCGGAAGCCGGTGCGCTGATTGCCGCCACGTCGGGCGGGCAGGCGCTGATGGAAACGCTCGCCACGCAGCTTTTGCTCCACGGCAATGGCTATGTGCAGTTGCTCGCCACGGCTGAGGCCGCGCTGGGCGAGCTGTTTGCGCTCCGCCCCGAACGCATAGCGGTGGAAGCGGATGCGCAGGGCTGGCCTGCTGCGTTTCGGTACCAGGTTGGTGAACGTGTGACGCACCTTGCGGCCAATGAGGTGATCCACATCCGAACCCATCACCCGCTCGATGATCATTACGGGCTGGGGTGCCTTGGTGCCGCGTCTGGCGCGATTGCGATCCACAATGCGTCTGCCAAGTGGAACAAGGCGTTGCTCGACAATGCCGCCCGCCCCTCTGGCGCGCTGGTGCATGAAGCGTCTGAGGCCCTGACGGCGGACCAGTTCGAGCGGTTGAAAGAGGAGCTGGCAACCGGCTTTTCAGGCCATGACAATGCCGGGCGGCCGATGCTGCTGGAAGGCGGACTGCGCTGGCAATCGCTGAGCCTGACACCCGCCGATATGGACTTTGCGGGACTGAAGGCCGCCGCCGCGCGTGAAATTGCGCTCGCCTTTGGCGTGCCGCCGGTGCTGCTCGGCCTGCCGGGTGACGCCACCTATGCCAATTACCGCGAGGCGAACAAGGCGCTGTGGCGTCAATCTATCCTGCCACTCGCGGACAAGATCCTTACCGCGCTCGCCGAAGGGATGCGCCCCTGGTTTCCGGGGCTGACGCTTTCTGTTCAGGCTGACCGCTTGCCCGCTCTGTCCGAAGACCGCGAACGGCTCTGGGCGCAGGTGAGTGCCGCAGACTTTCTGACGCGCGAGGAAAAGCGCGCCATGCTGGGGATTAGTGCATGACCGATATGCTCACCCACCTCTCTGCGCAGGCCGAAGCGCGCGGGGCTGATCTGGCCACACTCCGCGCTTTGATCGAGGAAGCTTCCGAACTCGGCGCACAGCGCGCGCTCGAACGGCTCGGCCTGCATGATGATCATGCCCCGCGCGACATGGCTGATTTGCGCGAATTGCTCTCGGCCTGGCGCGATGCCAAATCATCGGCGCGCCGGGCGGTGGTGGAGTGGTTTGTGCGCGGCTGTCTGGCGCTGCTGCTCATCGGTCTCGCGGTCAAGCTCGGGCTGGGCGGGCTGGTGCGTCCGTGAGGATCGCCGGATACGCCGCCATCTTCGACGCGCCGGATCGCGGAGGCGATATTGTCCGCAAAGGCGCATTTGCTTCGGCCAAGGCGGGCATTCCGCTCTATTGGCAGCATGACCCCACCTGCCGCATCGGCACCATCGAAAGCGTGGAAGAGGACGAACGCGGCCTGCGCGTCGTCGCTGCGCTGAAGGATGCGACCCCGCTCAAACCCGGCCACGGCCTGTCCTTCGGATACCGCGTGCGCGGTGCGCGCCGGGGAACATATCGTGAATTAACAAACCTCGACCTGATTGAAGTCAGCCTGGTCGATCACCCCATGCAACCGCTCGCTCGTGTTCTGGCGGTTGAGGCCTGACCCCTGCCCCACCCCTTTACCCCCAAGGAGATTCTTATGGATTATGAAGTGAAAGCAGACCCGATGGCGGCTGCGTTTGACGCTGCCGATGCCCCCGCCGCGCTGATCCGCCCGGCTCTGTCTGGCGCGACCATCGCAGACCCGGCTCGCACGGCCTTTATCGATGGCTATCTGCGCCATGGCCGTGAGGTGGAACTGAAGAGCTTTTCCGGCGCGGTCGCCGCCGATGGCGGATTTGCCGTCCCGCGCGAGATTGACGCCGTGATTGATGCGACGCTCAAGGCCATCTCGCCGATCCGCGCGATTGCCAATGTCGTCCGCGTCGGCTCCGCAGGCTATCGCAAGCTGGTGACGACCGGCGGCACGGCCTCTGGTTGGGCCAGTGAAACTGCCGCCCGCCCCACCACGGGCACGCCGGTTTTCAACGAAATCGTGCCGAGCTTTGGCGAGCTCTATGCCAACCCGGCGGCCACGCAGGCGATGCTCGACGATGCCGCGTTCGATGTCGAAGCCTGGCTGGCGGACGAGATCGCGCATGAATTCGCCAAGGCGGAAGGCACGGCCTTTGTGACCGGTGATGGCACCAACAAGCCCAAGGGCTTCTTGAGCTATGCCACGGCGAACACGGGTGATCAGGCCCGCGCCTTTGGCACCCTCCAAACCGTGGTGACGGGCGTGGCCAATGATCTGCCCGCTGCCGCCCCGCAGGAAAAGCTGATCGATCTGGTCCACGCCCTGCGGGCGCCATATCGTCAAGGTGCGGTGTGGGTGATGAACTCTGGTACGCTGGCGCGCATCCGCAAGTTCAAGGACAGCAATGGGGCCTTCATCTGGCAGCCCGGTCTGGTGGCAGGTCAGCCCGATACGCTGCTGGGCTATCCGGTGGTTGAGAGCGAGGACATGCCGGATATTGGCGCAAACGCGCTGCCGATTGCGTTCGGCAATTTCCGCGCTGGCTATGTCATCGCCGAACGCAGCGAAACGAGCATCCTGCGCGATCCCTTCACCAACAAGCCCTATGTCAATTTCTACGCGACCAAGCGGCTGGGCGGTGCGGTGTCCAACTCCGAAGCGATCAAGCTGCTGAAGATTTCCGCCAGCTGATCGAACCGCCTTTCCTGCCCTGTAACCCCCTTCTGCCGCCCTCCGGCGGAAGGGGGAAAGGATGACGCATGACCCCCTATCCGTTTCAAAGGGGCGAGACGATTGCGCTCGCTCTTGATGCCGTGGACGGCGATCCGGCGGACGTAACGCTGATTGCCGCCCAGCTGAAAGCCGTGCCGCCGGGCCGCACCAGCGTTCCGCCCGGCGAGCCAGTGGCCGCCAGCTTTGCCGTAAGCGTGCGCGTAACGAGCGGAGACACGCCGCCGGGCTGGACGCTTGTCATCCCCGCCGCCATTTCGGCAGGGCTTTTGCCGGGCCTCTACCATGCCGATGCGCGGCTGACGCTGGCCGATGGCGTGATCCAAACCGAGCCTGTGGCGATCCGTCTGAGGCAGGCGGTGACAACATGATGCCCTTACGATGGCGAAAGCCGCCGCCTCGCATTGTCACACAGTGGCGAGGCCCGTCGGCTGCATCAGTTCAGGCGCAATCTGTGCTCCGCGAAACACCATTAGCCGCGATCATCGGCCCACCGGGACAGGCAGGCCCTGCGCCGCTAACCGGACAAATCACGCTGATTTTGCCGAGCGGTATAGGCTCGCTTCATGCCGAGCAGAGCTTTCCTGCCCCCGGCGTGAAGCCTGCAATGCGCGCCTTCGCCGCACTCGAAATGATGACAGACGATGATGAAAATTGTCCCGAATTTCTGTGTGTCGCGGCCATCGCCGCGCGCGCAGAAGCCGACAGCATTACGGTTTCACTCTCGCTAACCGAGGCTGCCAGTGGCCACGTTTCTCTTATTTGGAGTGCCTTTTGATGGCCAAGATTTCAAAGGACCTTTCAGCCGGAACCTTGCACCCGCGCGAAAATATCTATGCCAGCGGACAAATCGCCGCATCGAACGGCGAAGTTCAGATTCCCTCAGATGGCTGCGCCTCATTTTCTGTCGATCTGCGCGGCACCTTCAGCGCGACCTTCGCGTTTGAGGGCACGGTCGACGGGTTGAACTGGGTCGCCATGCCGATGCGCTGGATCAACAATGCGCAAGTCCAATTTTTCGTTGCGGCCAGCGGCACCTTTGTCGGCGTTGGCGCATGTTCTGGGCTCAAAGCGGTTCGTGTTCGCTGCTCATCCTACTCATCCGGCTCCGCATTTGTGACCGTTAATGGCTCGATTGCACCGATCGATCAAAGTCTGGCGGTGGTGACGCCCTTGATCGTGTCAGCCGTCAGCGCGGCAGGAGCCGCGCTTACCTTGACTTTGCCTGCACCCTCGGCGGGGTTGCGACATTATCTCACCTACCTGCGCATCTTCCGTTTTGCCTCTACGACCCTGACAGCTGGATCGGCCCCCGTTACGATCAATTCCACAAATATCCCAGGACTTCTCTCCTATTCCTGTGCATCAGATGCGCTGTCTCAGGGACAGCTTTCTGCGGCTGTTGCGGAAGATTATCACTTTCCGCTGGTCGCCAGCTCACCATCCAACGCCACCACCTTCATCTGCCCCGCGACACCCGGCGTGATCTGGCGCGCGACCGCTGGATACACGCTCGCGCCCTGATCGTTCGCCGCGCGCCTCCGCATTCTCCCCCATTCCAATTGAAGGATCGGCGATGTTCACGCCTGAACCCGTTGTGCTGCCCGAAGCAGCGCTTGATGACTTGCGCGCCTATCTCCGCATCGAACCCGATGCGGAAGACCCGCTGCTGGCTGCGCTCGCCGCCTCTGCCCTCACCCATTGCGAGGCTTTCACCCGCCAGATTTTCCTGCGCCGGGCTGTAACCGAGCGGCTAAGCGCTGGCAGCGGCTGGCAAAGGCTGGGGGCCACGCCTGTTACCGCGATCACCGGCGTGTCCGGACTTCCGGCCGAGGGCGCAGCCTTTGCCTTGCCAGTGGACGCCTATCGGCTTGATCTGGACCTCAACCATGATGGCTGGGTGCAGATCGTTCAGGCAGGAGCCGCCGGGCGCGTGGATGTGACCTATCAGGCGGGGATTGCAGCGGACTGGGCGGACCTGCCCGAGCCGCTGCGGCTCGCCGTGATGCGTCTGCTGGGGCACCTCCATGCCTTCCGTGATGATGCGGAGGATAAGGGGCCGCCCGCTGCCGTGGCCGCACTGCTGCGCCCTTGGCGGCGGATGCGCCTGTCATGAGCCGGGAATTTGCAGGCGCGCTGCGCGAACGCGTTACCATCGAACGCCGGTTGGGCGACCGCGACGCCATCGCCGGAGCCTCTGGCCGCCACGTCTATGACGGCGCGGCCTGGGTCGCCGTCGCGCCGCTTGATCCGGGCGGCGATGCGCTGGCGGACGCGCGGTCCGCTCTCCCCCGTTGGCAGATCACCATGCGCAAGCGCGACGGGATAGGCCCCTGGACGCGCCTCGTGTGGCGCAGCCGTTTTCTGCGCGTGGCGTCTGTGGTGAGCGACCCGCGCGATCCGGCGCGCATGATGCTGGTCTGCGACGAACTGCGTTGAGACTTCAGAAAGGACGAAGATCATGTTCAAATCATTGATGAAAAAGGCGGCCCGGTTGGCACTCAAACTCGCCGACCGCGAGATTGACCGCATCCTCGCCAAGACCGACCGGCCTGCCGATGTGAATGCAACTCGAACCGATGCGGGGGTGGTTCTGGAAGGTCCTGCGCTCAAGGAGCGCGCGGTGACCGACCCTGCCGTGCGGGATGCTGCGCGATGAGCGATCCGGCCATGGCGGTTCAGGCCGCCATCGTCTCTGCGCTCAGGTCATCATCGGCGCTCACTGCCGAAATCAGCGGCGTATTTGACGGCCCGCCGCCACGCGCCCCCTTCCCCTATGTTGCGATCAGCGACGGCCTGGTGACCGACTGGAGCACCAAGACCGAACCCGGGCGCGACATCCGCGTGGCGCTGACCGTCTGGGATGATTATGAAAGCCCGGCACGGTTGCACCGCCTGATGCACGCGTGCGCGCAGGCCATGGCCACGCTCCCCCCCACGCTGGAGGGCTGGCGCATCGTCAATTGCACCTTCCTCCGCTCGCTCGTCACCCGCTCCGCCACCGGCCCGTGGGCCGGGCTGGTGGAACATCGGGTGCGGGTGATGGGAGCCTGACCCGATCGCCCCCAACACCGTTCGTGCTGAGCTTGTCGAAGCACTGCCCTTCTTGTTGAAAGTTAAAAGGCAGTCCTTCGACAAGCTCAGGACGAGCGGTGCATTTCCCCCAGCTTAGATAAAGGACTCCCCATGCCAGCTGAAAAAGGCAGTGCCTTCCTCCTCAAGGTCGGCAATGGCGCGACGCCGCCGGTCTACACGACCGTCGCAGGACTGCGCACAACCCAATTGAGCATCAACGGTGAACCCGTTGTGATTACGAACAAAGGTTCCGGCGCGTGGCGCGAATTGCTGTCCGGCGCGGGTGTCCGCTCGGTCTCCGTTTCCGGCGCGGGCGTGTTCACCGGCTCTTCGGCTGAAACCCGCATCAAATCCAACGCGCTGGCGGGCATCCTCGATGATTATGAGCTGAGCTTTGAAAGCAGCGAAAAGATGCAGGGCCGCTTCCTCGTCGCCCGGCTCGACTATGCGGGCGATTTCAACGGGGAGCGTAGTTACACGCTTGCGCTCGAAAGCTCTGGCGCTGTGGTGACACTGTGAGCGGGGCCAACCCTGCGCGCGGCGAAGCCATGGTGGCGGGGCATGTACTCCGCCCCAGCTTTGCCGCGCTGGTTGCGGCCGAAGAGGAGTTGGGGCCGCTCTTCGCGCTGGTTGAGCGCGCTGCAGCAGGCGAATTGCGCCTCTCCGAGCTGGTTGCGCTCTTCTGGCATTGTCTCGCGGATCGGACGGGCGTGCTACGCTCTGATTTTGGTGACGCCGTGCTGGCGGGCGGCCTCGCCCACGCGACGCCCGCGCTCAAGACGGTGCTGGCGCAGATTCTCTCTGGCCGATGAGCTTTTCCGCCAGCGCCGCCCGACTCGCCGGGATGGCGGGGGCGTTGCTCGGCTGGACGCCGGATATCTTCTGGGCAGCAACGCCTACCGAACTCGCCGCGATCCTCGATGCGCTGTCTCCGCCGGTCGAATCCCCGCCCGATGCCCCCACCCTCTCCCGTCTGATGGAGCAATTTCCCGATGGATGAAGAAGTCGAACGCCTGGTCGTCTCTGTCCGGGCTGACACACAGAGCTTTGCCGATGATGTCGCCACGATGCGGCGCACGCTGGACGGCCCGTTTGGCGAAGGCGTGGACAAAGCCGGGCGGATGCTCGAATCCACGCTCGTCCGCGCGATCCGCACCGGCAAGCTGGGCTTTGAAGATCTGAAGCGCGTGGCTTTGTCCGTCATGGCAGAGATTGCCAGCTCGGCCATCCGCACCGGGCTGGATTCGCTGTTCGGAGGTGGACAGCGCGGCGGCGGAATTCTCTCGCTTGGCACGACCTTGCTCAATTCCGCATTGGGTGTGCCGGGGCGGGCGACAGGCGGGCCTGTCTCACCGGGGCGCGCCTATATGGTCGGTGAACGCGGGCCGGAACTGTTCGTGCCGACCAGCAGCGGCGCCATCGCCTCACCTTCCCCCCGCGCGGGCCGCGATGTGCGCGTTTCGATTGCGATCAATGCGCCTGCCGGGACCGCGCCAGACATGCTCGCCCGCTCGTCCCGCCAGGTCGCGCGGGCTGTGCGCGCTGCCATGATGCAGGAGGATTGAGCCATGGCCTATTGGCTTGCGCAGGCGGGCGATGCGCTCCAGACCGCCCCGCTCAAACGCTTTGATCCGCGCTACTGGACGGTCAATTTCCCGCGCCCGATGATGGCCAGCGTCACAACCACCGGCCAGCACGGCCTGCGAGTTGATGCCATGTTCTACAAGGCGAACGACCTGTGCGGCCTGATCTGGGACGCGGAAGACAGCATCGACCATCCCTTGCTCGCCTATGAAACATCGCGTGATTTTTCCGGCTGTGTGCTGCGCTTTCACTGGCAATCGTCCGGGCTGATTGCGCTCGATGCGGTGAACGGCCCCACGCTCACCATCGAAGGGCGCGATGCCGATGGCGCACCGCACATCTGGTATGTGCGTTTGTGGAATTATGCGAATGGCACGCCGCAAGATGCTGACATCGTGCTGGATTTTGATGATCTGGCAGGCGGCTTCCTTTTGCCCGGCGAAGGGGACCCGGTGTGGCCGCATGATATTGATCGCCTCTTTGTCTCGCTGATCACGCCGGGCTATGACGGCACGGACACTCTGCTCGCCGCGCCTGCTCCGGCCTGGGTGGAGTTGAGCAACATGGCGTGTGACGGGCCGGGATCAGTGCTGAGCGTTGGCGATGTTCTGGTGCCGCCGCACGGCCTGTCTATCGCGACAGCCTATGATGATTGCTACAACCAGACACCCGCGCGGCTGCTCCACACCATCCAGCGGCTGGGCTATCGCGGGTCGATCAACCATTATGTCGGGATGAGCCACTATTTCCGGCTCGAACCGCTGGGCAGCGATCATTATGTCAGCCTGTCGGGCGGCGCGCTCAATGTGCCGTGCGCGGCGTGGCACAATGATTTTGCCGCCAAAGCCAAGGCGCTGGATTACAGCCTGATCACCTCGGTCAGCTATGAACTGTTCGACGCGTATTGCTGGAATGACTGGAAGCAGCGGGCGTGGAATGGCGATGCCGCGCAGACCGGCTGGAGCCCGCCTTCCACCTTGCTCAGTCCGGCTCATGCGGGTGCGATGGGCTATCTGAAAGCGGTCGCGCGCGCCTTTGTGCAGATCGCAGTTGCGGCAGGCCATGCGCCCCGTTTCCAGATTGGCGAGCCGTGGTGGTGGATCATGCCCGATGGGTGCCCCTGCCTGTATGATGCGGCGGCCAAAGCGGCGCTGGGCGGCAGTCCAGTTGACATTCCCACAGTGCGATCTGCGAGCCTGACCAGCGCGCAAAAAACCCTGCTTGATGCCGCAGGCGCGCTGCTGGCGGCGTCCACGGCGGCGCTGGCGGCGGCGGTCAAAGCCGATCATGCGAGTTGCGAAACGCTGCTGCTCACCTTCCTGCCGACCACGCTTGATGCGGCAGCCCCGGAACTGCGCCGCGCCAATTTGCCTCTCGGTTGGGCCGCACCTGCGTTCGATGTGCTCCAGCTGGAAGATTATGACTGGATCACCGCCGGGAACGAAGCCTCAAGTGCAGCAGGCATCGCGCTTGCCCAGGCACGCCTCGGCTATCCGCCAGAGCAACGACACTATCTGTCCGGCTTTGTCCTGAACCCGGAAGACGCCGCGCAATGGCGCTTGATTGATGCTGCCGCCGAACGCGCACAGGCGGCGAGCACGGCGGAAACCTTCCTTTGGGCGCTGCCGCAGGTTCAGCGTGACGGCTTTGTCCATTTTTCCATCGGAGATGATGAGATGCAGGCATTTGATGACGAGCTCTTCCCGCTGGAAATCGGCAAGGGCGCTTCGGTCGAACCCGGCTTTTCCACGGCCATCGTCACCAGCGCGTCGGGCCATGAACAGCGCAACATGGACTGGGCGAGCGCGCGGATGCGCTATGATGCCGGGCCGGGGCTTCGCTCTGAAGAGGATGTGCGAACCCTGCTCACCTTTTTCCGAGCGCGGCGCGGGGCGGCCAAGGCGTTCCGCTTCCGCGATCCGCTGGACCATGAGGCCCATGATGTGATGCTCGGCGCGGGCGATGGTGTGCGCGTGCGTTTTGCTTTGCTCAAGCGCTATGGCTCCGGCGCAGACGCCGAAGTGCGTCCGATCACCCACCCGGTTCCGGGCAGTGTGTCCGTGTCCATCAATGGCACGCCTCAATCAACGGGCTGGAGTCTGGATGGAGACGCGATCTCCTTTGCCAGCGCGCCAGCCTCTGGGGCTGTCATCTCTGCCAGCTTCACCTTTGATGTGCCGGTGCGGTTCGAGGAAGATCGGCTGCGCATCGATTTGGCCATCTGGGCTGCCGGAGATGTGGCGAGTGTGCCGCTTGTTGAGGTGCGGGCATGACCGCGCCGACGACGCCTTGGCTGCTCCCGGCACTCACCACACTTGCCTTTTGCTGGCGGCTCGACCGGCGCGACGGGATCGCACTGGGGTTTACCAGCCATGATCGCGATGTAAACCTTGGCGGCCTGATCTACCACGCCACACCCGGCATGATGCCCTCTGCCATCGAACAGTCGGACGGCTTTGATGCCGATACGGTGGAAGTGCAAGGCCTGCTCACCAGCCACTTCATCCGGGCCGAAGATCTGGCCGCCGGGCGCTGGGATGGGGCGCGGCTGCGGCTCTACGGGGTAGACTGGACCGATCCTGATGCAAACCCGCTCCTGCTGATCCAGGGCGATATCGGCCTTGTCAGTCAGGCAGGCGAGAGTTTCTCCGCCGAGCTGCGCGGGCCAACCAGCCTGCTTGACGTGCCCGTGATGGAGACGACCAGCCCGCAATGCCGCGCGGCGCTGGGAGACCCGGCGTGCGGCGTCGATCTGGCTCCTCTGCGCATGATGGTGCGTGTCACCGCTGATGACGATGCCGTGCTGAGCGTCGATCAACCGCTCACGCCCGGCCATTTCGCCTTTGGCGCGCTCAGGTGGTGTGACGGAGCCAATGCGGGCTTGAGCGGCCTCATCCTCGCCAATGATGCCACCTCTGTGACGCTCGCCGAATTTCCGCGCCTGCCCGTCTCTGCCGGAGACCGCGCCGAGCTAGTGCAAGGGTGCGACCGCACTCTGGCGACCTGTGCGCAGCGTTTTGGCAATGCGCTCAACTTCAGGGGCGAACCCCATTTGCCCGGCAATGATCTGCTGACCCGCTATGCAGGGTGAAGCCGCGCAGGCCCGCGCCCGCACACTTTTGGGCGTGCCCTTCCGGCTGCATGGCAGGTCTCCGGAAAGCGGGTTGGACTGTATTGGCGTGATCGCCTTGGCCTATGACATTCAGGACAAAGCGCCCACCGGCTACAGCCTGCGCACCACCCGGCCCGAGCGCTGGATCGCCCTTCTAGACAGCTTGGCCATGCGCATCATCGAGCCCGAAATCGGCGCCGTGATGCTGCTCCAGCCGGGTGCTGCCCAACTCCATCTCGGGCTCTGGACCGGAAAAAGCCTGATCCATGCCGATGCCGGGCTGCGCCGTGTGGTGGAAACGCCGGGTACGCCGCGCTGGCCGGTGGTCGGCCTCTGGCGGCCTCATACAAAGGATTGACTGCATCATGGCCACTCTCATCCTGACCACGATTGGCTCTGTGCTGGGCGGACCGATTGGGGCTGCCATCGGCGCAACCATTGGCCAGCAGGTGGATCGCAGACTGTTCGCCCCCAAGGCGCGGTCTGGCCCCAGATTGTCAGACCTTTCGATCCAGACCTCCAGCTATGGCGCGGCCATCCCTAAGATTTTCGGCAAAGCCCGTGTGTCTGGCTCCGTGATCTGGTCCACCGATCTGGTGGAAACGCGCGAGAAGGTGAAAACCGGCAAGGGCCAGCCCAAGCAGACGGTTTACAGCTATGCCGCGAGCTTTGCGGTCGCTTTGTCAGGCCGACCGATCCGGTCAATCGGGCGTATCTGGGCGGATGGCAAGTTGCTGCGCGGTGCGGCGGGCGATTTCAAATCTCCCGTCACCATGCGCACGCATCTTGGCACGCCGGGCCAGGCTGCGGACCCGCTGATCATTTCGGCAGAAGGCGCAAGCCAGACCCCGGCCTATCGCGGCCTCGCCTATGTGGTGTTTGAAGATTTTCAGCTGGGCGATTTTGGCAACCGCATTCCTTCTCTCAGCTTTGAAGTTGCGGCGGATGACGCGCCAGTGAGCATCGGCGCGATGGTCGAGACATTAGCTGATGGGCGGATTGCGGCGGACTGCCCGTCCTTGCTCGACGGCATCGCCATCACCGGCACCAGCCTACGCGGCGTGCTGGAGACGCTCAACCCGACCATCCCGCTCTTTGCGACGAGCGGGCCAAGCGGCCTGACGCTGCGAGAAGCGGGCGGAGACCTGCGAAACATTGATGCAACCCATCTCGGCGCGGCCACCGGAACGGAGCGACGTCCCCACATCCAGCGTGAGCGCCTGCCCGATGGCGGCCTACCATGCAGCCTGACACTTACTTATTCTGACCCAAGTCGCGATTATCAGCCCGGCGCGCAGCGAAGTTGGCGCAATCATAGCGGGCGACTGGAAGAGCAGGTTGAACTGCCCGCCCATGTCTCGCCAACAGCCGCACGCACGTTTGCCGAACGGGCGCTCTCCTCGCGCTGGCTTAGGCGTGACACCGCCCGGATCAGCCTGCCATGGGGCGCTCTGGACGTGCGGGCCGGGGACCGCGTGACGTGCCCCGGCCTTTCTGGAATCTGGCGCGTACGCAAACGCTCCCTGGAGCAGATGACAATCCATTGCGATCTTGAGCTGCTTGGCCCCGGCCAAGCCGCCATGCTGACGGGCGATGGTGGGCGAGCGGTTTCCGAACCCGATGCTACGCATGGCCCCACCGTGCTGCATCTGCTGGATATTCCCGGGCTTTCCACAGGAATAGAAACCGCGCCGCATCTGCTGGTGGCGGCCAGTGGACCGCAAGCGGGTTGGCGGCGGGCTGCACTGTCGCTCAGTCTGGATCAGGGCATCACTTGGGCCCATGCCGGGATCACAGCCTTGCCCGCCACTTTGGGTCGCGCCACCTCGCCGCTCGGCAATGGGCCATGCAGCATCATCGACCACGCCAACAGCGTGACCGTGCAACTGAAGAATCCCGGCGATACCCTGACAGACACTGACATGGCGGGCTTGCTTGCTGGACAGAATCTGGCGGCGCTGGGGCAGGAGCTGTTTCAGTTCCTCAACGCAGAGGCTTTGGCGGACGGGACATGGCGCTTGTCGGGATTGCTGCGAGGTCGGCGCGGCACCGAATGGGCCACCGCGACGCACATCATCGATGAGCCGTTCACACTGATCGAATCAGAAGCGCTGCTTTCCATCCCCGCACCAGTCCATTCTGGCCGGCTCGACGTCATGGCCATTAGCGTCGGCGATGAAACGCCATCGCTTGCCCATCTCAACTTCACCAACATGGCTCTGCTGCCGCCTTCCCCCGTGCGCGTAACGACGCACGAATCCCCGGATGGCAGCATGGATGTGCGATGGATACGCCGCAGCCGCGCAGGCTGGGCCTGGCCCGATCAGATCGAAGCGCCGCTGGCTGAGGAAATTGAGCGATACCGGATCGATATACTGCCGCAGCCCGGCTTCCCCCGCAGCGTGGAAACGAACGAGTCTCTCTGGACCTATTCGGCAGCACAACGAGCGGCGGATATGGCCTTCGGCGCAACGCAGCTCAGCATCGCTATTCGCCAGATCGGCACGCATGGCCTGTCTCAGGCCGCTTTGATCCTTTTGCCTCTTTCATGACCCTTACAACCGAACGGACTCCCTATGCTTGAAACCACGCCACGCCTTGCACTCCCCCTGCTCACAGCCGGGCAGGCTCAAAAGGAAGTGACCCACAATGAAGCCCTGATCTGCGCCGACATGCTGATCCAGCCTGTCGTGCAAGCGATTGGCACTGGGTCGCCGCCAACGAATCCAGAACCCGGCCAATGCTGGGTCATAGGCGAGTCTCCAACCGGTGCCTGGACGGGCCATGCCCTTTGCATGGTCTGTTGGTCCGAGGCAGGATGGCTGTTTGCTTCCCCTTTCGAGGGAATGTCTGCGCTCAATCAATCGAATGGGCACATTATTCGGTATCAATCTGGCCAATGGGTTTCCGGCGATGTGAATGCTGCCCAAGTCAAGATCGGCGGTGTACAAGTGATCGGCGCACAACGTCCTGCCATTTCAAACCCTTCCGGCGGCTCGACACTCGACAGCGAAGCGCGAATCACGATCGCATCCATCCTCACTGCCCTGCGGGAGCATGGCCTCATCGCGGCATGAAACAGCGTTAAGCGGATCAATTTTCGCGACAGGAATCGCTCAAAGCGATGCATTTAGGCAACAGTTCGGCAAAAGCCCGCTTGCGCCAATGCCCCTCATTGTTTAGGACATTGTGGCTGTCCCATGTGACAAGGAAGAAAGGGGTTTATTATGCGGAAGCTGGCCATCGTATTGGCGCTCGCTTCAACCGCCATCGCCTCGCCCGCTCTCTCGCGGGACGATTCGTGGTATTTGGGTGTTGAAGGCGGCGGGTCCATCGTTGAAGACGGAAAGCTCGCGATTTCGAATGCAACCACTGGCGCTGCTATCGGTCAAGGCCGCACTGACAATGCGTACGGCTACGATTTCGACGGCATCATCGGCTATGATTTCGGCGGTTTCCGCCTTGAAGCTGAAGTTGGCTACAAGTCAGCCAATCTTGATGAATATGCTTCGACGGCGTCCACGGCCTATGCTTCGGCGGTCGGTGTGCTTGCTGCGGCTCCTGCCAACACATTCAACTATGCCGGTGGCAAGACCAACGCTCTCAGCTTCATGCTGAACGGCGTTCTTGATTTCGGTGAAGATGATGGCCTTCAGGGATTTGTTGGCGGCGGTGTTGGTATTGCTCGCACCAAGCTCAGCTACGCATTGAACCAGAAGGGCATTAGCTTCCTCGATGATTCAGATACGGGTCTGGCATGGCAGGCAATCGCTGGCATTCGCGCACCTGTGAGCGATCACTGGGATGTGGGTCTGAAGTATCGCTTCTTCAACGCAAGCAAGGTCGGCCTGATCGACTATAACGGTCGTGCCAATGACACGCGTTATCGTTCGCACTCGCTGCTGGGTAGCCTGATCTACAACTTCGGTGGTGCGGAAGCTCCGCCGCCTCCCCCGCCGCCTCCCCCGCCGCCGCCTCCCCCGCCGCCGGAAGTTCCGCCGGCAGTGGTTTGCGCACCGGGGCCGTACATCGTGTTCTTCGAATGGGACAAGTCGGACATCACGTCTGAAGCCGCTGGCATCCTTGATGGTGCGGTTTCCCAGTATGCGAACTGCGGCAACGCTGCGGTCATGCTGGCCGGCCACGCTGACAAGTCCGGTACGCCGAAGTACAACCAGGGTCTGTCGGAACGTCGCAACACTTCGGTCCGTGCATATCTGACCGGTCGTGGCATTCCTGACGGCGTGATCAGCACGCAGGCCTTCGGTGAAGGCGCACCGCGTGTCGATACAGCAGACGGTGTGCGTGAACTCCAGAACCGTCGCGTGGAAATCACGTACGGTCCGGGTTCGGGCCAGTAAGCCTTTCGTCCTTCGGGATTGAAAAAGAGAGAGCCGGTCGAAAGACCGGCTCTTTTTTTGTGGCTTCAAGGAAATGCCCGGACTCCCGACCGATTATTCCCTGTCCGGAAGGATGCGGCCCGGTATAAGATGGCGTCTTATGGGCAAACCCTATCATCCATCGCGAATGGAGCCTTACAGGCAGGCCAAATGGACCGGGCTCGCTATGCTCTTGGCCGCATGTGGTGCGCCTGCGCCTCAACAGCGCAGCGAACAGACCCTCGTTCGTCTGGCCGATGATGATATCAAGAGCATAGACCCACAGGCGTCATCCGATCTCGCCACCATGCGGATCGCCGCTGAACAGTTCGAAGGCGCGACGCGGCTCAATGCCAAGGGAGAGCCCGAACCCGGACTGGCCATGAAGTGGCAAGCTTCACCCGACGGCCTGATGTGGCGCTTCGATATCAGACCCGGTTTGCGGTTCAGCGATGGCCAACCCATTGACCCACAAGCTCTGGTGGCCACATGGCAGCGCCTGACCGATCCCCGCTCAGCCTCTCCGCTTGCCGAATTGGCCCGGCCCATCGCCAGAATGAGCGTCGCCGATCCGCACACGCTCATCGTGAAGTTACGCCACCCCACGCCGCACCTTCCCGAACTAATGGCGCACCCCGCGCTTGCCGCGCTCCCGATACACCGGACAAACTGGACGACTGAGCGCCCGGTCATCGCGTCGGGAGCCTATCGGCTGACAGCATGGGTGCTGGGCGATCATGTGCTGTTGGATCGCAATCCGGCATGGCATGATGGCCATGCACCGCTTGCGCACATCGCGTGGAAACCGGTCAGCGACAGTCTCACCGGCATGAAGACTTTTTTGGGCCAGCAGGCCGATATTGCCAGCGAATTTCCAGCGTCGCGCCTTCAGGACTTGAAGCCGCGCCTCGGCCCGGCAGTCCATATTGCGCCCTACCGCGGCAGCTATTATTTTGCCTTCAACACAAGACGACCGCCCTTTAATGATGCCCGCGTCCGCCGCGCGCTCGATCTGGCTGTTGATCGCACATGGCTCACCCAATCGCTGATGGCCACAGGCGTGGCTCCGGCCCTGTCTGTGGTGCCACCAGCCTTGCTCAAAGCATGTGAGCGGCTTGTCCCCGCTCCACTTCCGATGCCCGCTCGTCTGGCCCAAGCGCGCGCTCTACTCCATGAAGCCGGCTATGGCCCCGCGCACCCCTTGCGCTTTTCCATCCGCTTTAACAGCGACGCAGACCATAAGCGCACAGCCGTGGCGCTGGCTGCGATGTGGGCGCCCCTTGGCGTCAAGGCAGAGCTTCTCAACAGCGAAGCCTCACTTCACTTTGCGAGCTTGCGGCGAGGCGATTTTGATCTCGCCCGGTCCGGCTGGATTGGTGACGTGTCTGCGCCGGAAAACTTCCTTTCGATCCACCGGAGCAGCGCCGGGCCGAGCAACTATTCGGGCTATTCCAATCAAGAGTTCGACGATGCGCTCGACCAAGCCGAACAAGAGGCCAACGCCCAGCGACGCGCCTGCGCGATGCGCAAGGCAACCGATATATTGGCCAGTGATGCGCCTGTTTTGCCACTTTGGTTCTATGTTTCCAAATCTCTTGTTTCAGATCGCGTCGCAGGATGGCAGGACAATCTGGCAAACGCCCACCCGAGCAGGACTTTATGGTTCAAACGCTAGCCCCTCTGCGCTTCATGGTCCCGCTTCTGGCCGTGCTGGTGAGTGGATGCGTTTCCAAACCCGCTAGCGAACCGCTGACACTCAGTCAGATTGGGGACGCGCCCGCCAGCCTGAAACGCGCGCTCACGCAGGGCCTGGTCTCATTCGCTCCAGACGGCAATGTTGAACCCGCGCTGGCTGAACGATGGATCATCACGGATGGCGGCCTCAGCTACATCTTCCGCATTCGCGATACGGTCTGGTCTAATGACCAAGCGGTGCGTGCGCCTGAAGTGGCGGCCATTCTGAAGCGCGCTATTGCGTTCAATCCCGGTCTCTTCTCATCCGTCGAATCCATCGTGCCGATGACGGGTCGTATCATCGAGATCCGCCTCAGGCAGCCCCAGCCAGAGTTTCTGGCACTTCTCGCTTTGCCTGAGCTGGGCATCGGGATGCGCGGAAGCGGCACCGGCCCCTATTTCGTGCACTCCCGCAAGAATGACGTGACGCGGCTACGCCCGATCGGGCAGAAAAATATGGCGACACAGCCAGACGTGCCAGCCGATAGCAAGGATGTAAGGCTCCGCACTGAATCCGCATCGCTGGCGGTGGCACGTTTTGTCAGTGGGGGTTCTGCGTTGGTCATGGGGGGCACGGCGGCGAATTTTCCCTATGCGCTTGCCGCCAGACTTCCCGCCGATCAGTTGAAGGTTGAGCCAGTGCACGGTCTGTTCGGACTGGCTGTGACTCAAACGGCTGGCACACTTGCCAACCGAAACCTCAGGCTTGCCCTGTCCCTCGCGCTGGATCGCGCTGCCATCACGGCACGCTTTGGGAGCGCAGACTGGCCCGAGGCCATCACGAGCCTTCCCAAACTGGGCGGCCCCATCCCGGCACCTGCATCATTGGACGGATTTGAGTTATCTCCCGAAGCGCGACTTGAGAAAGCGCGCAGCCTTGCAGGCAAGGAAGCGAAGACAGTACGCGTCTACCTGCCCAACGGCCCGGGGATGCGCGTCATGCTGGCTGCGCTTTCAAAAAGCTGGAGTTCGCTGAACATCACCGTGGTCGCGGCCGTGCGACGCGACGCATCTGACCTGTATCTGGTGGATGAGGTTGCACCCGTCGCATCACCCCTTTGGTATATTGACCGGTTGGGCTGCATGAAGATGCGCCCGTGCGAAGAAGGAACCGACGCCTTGCTGCGCCGCGCGATGGCCGCGCCCACGCCTGAGGAGCGAAATACGCTTCTGCGTCAGGCCGATTCGGCCATTACATCAGCGCACTATTTCATCCCGATTGCGCAGCCCCTGCGCTGGTCGCTCGTCCGCCCGACCGTTCAAGGATGGAAGCCTTCGCCTATTGCGCAGCACCCATGGCATCGCCTTTCCTTGTCCGCGCGTTGACCCCCCTCGCAATCAGGAAACGCCATCCTATATTCCTGTGCAGTAAGTCATGAAGGCGTATGAGCATGAACCAGCAGAACCCGGCCCAATCCTCCAGCCCAATTGGACGCGATCCGGCGTCTGTCCGGATGCGGATCGAAGCGATGGAAAAGTTGCTGGAGGGCATTTTCGTTGTGCCCGGTACGAATTTTCGCGTGGGGCTGGACGTGCTTCTCGACATAATTCCGGTCGGCGGGTCGATGGTCGCCGCAGCGATGGGCAGCTGGATGGCGTGGGAGGCGCGCAATCTCGGGATGCCCAAAAGTGCCGTGATCCGCATGGCGGGCAATATCGGCTTTGACGCCTTGCTGGGTGCCATTCCGTTCATCGGGGCCGTGCCCGATCTCTTCTTCCGCTCCAACACGCGGAACCTGAAGATCATCAAGGCGTGGCTGAACAAGCACCACCCCTCAACGGCCATTATCGATCAATAGTCAGGAAGTCCGACGCCTGCGGATCATGCCTTCCTGCGCCATGCTGGCGATCAGTCGGCCATCGCGCGCATAGAAGCGCCCGAAATTGAGGCCACGCCCGCGATTGGACCAGGGGCTCGACGCGTCGAATAAGATCCATTCATCCACCCGTGCCTCGTCATGGAACCAGACAGCATGGTCCAGACTGGCAGACGTGATTTCATTACGCTGCCAGCTAAGACCATGTGGCAAAACGCATGTGCCCAGCAACTGCATGTCACTCAGCCAAGCGAGCAACGCACGGTGCAGTTGCGGATCATCGCCGACAGGGGCCGCAATCTTGAACCAGCATCGCTGCGCGGGTTCATGCGGTTCCTCCAGCAGCCATTGCGCTTCGGACATGGGCCGGATCTCGACCGCGCGTGCGCGCGTATAATTGTGTCGGAATTCCGGCGCGATCTTGTCCAGATATTTGTGCCCAAGCTGCGTAATGTTGAGCAACGTGTCGGGATCGGGCACACTCGGCATCGGCGTGGTGTGGTTCAGCCCCTCTTCCATCCTCTGGAACGAGCAGGACATGTTGAGGATCACATCGCCGTGCTGCGAGGCGGTGACACGACGTGCGGAAAAGCTGCGCCCATCCTGATCCCGGTCAACATGATAGCGCGTGGGAATCGTGACGTTGCCGGGCCGGATGAAATAGGCGTGGAGCGAATGGACTACGCGCTCCGGCTCCGACACGGTTCGCATCGCAGAAGCCAGCGCCTGCGCGATGATCTCGCCCCCATAAATCCGACCTTCATCATCATCCAGACGATGACCCAGGAAGCGATCACCCCCCATCTCTTCGACGGTGAGCAGAGATTCGAGTTCGCGGACAAGGGCTTCAACGGTCTTGGTCATAGCCTGACCGGTGCAGCCCCGGCCCGCGCTCGTCAAGTCTGGTGTTATTTCACCAAGGCAAAGAAGGCGACGTTCCCTGTGCCATTAGGCAAGATCGGCTGCGCCAACGTCCAGCGCAGGCTGGTCACATCGGTCGGATTGGCAGCGCGGAGTTTCCCATCCGCACCCTTGACCTTTTGCGCCGCAAGCGGGCCAAAGGTCTTGCCGCCATCGACCGAAACCATCGGCGCAGGCTCACGCGCGCCAGTATAAACAGTGTTTGCGGGAACGGGATTGTTGATCACAAAGCCGGAAACCGGCTTGTTCGTGTTATTCTTCCAGGACAGCAGGAAGACCAGCGGATCGCCCGGAAGTACCTTCAGCGCGGGCTGAAGTTCATTCTTCTTATTGCCATTGGCGTCAACCACGGCCTTCGCCACGAACGTCTCACTCTTCAGCGTCACCGGCTGCGCGGCTTGCTGTGCCGAAGCGGCCTGCGCCAGCGCCAATGAACCAAGCACGAATGCAAAAACGGGCTTCATGTCCTTCAAACTCCAATTAAGCGCCTTCAAAACGCCAATTAACTTAACTCGGCAAGGCTGAACAGAAGATTATAATCTGGGCAGGGTGACGCCGCGCTGCCCCATATATTTGCCTGCGCGATCAGCATAGCTGGTTTCGCAGGGCTCATTGCCCTTCAGGAAGAGAAACTGGCACGCCCCCTCATTGGCATAAATCTTGGCGGGCAGCGGCGTCGTGTTGGAAAATTCGAGCGTCACATGGCCTTCCCAGCCCGGCTCCAACGGTGTGACGTTCACAATGATGCCGCAGCGCGCATAGGTGGATTTTCCGAGGCAGATCACCAGCACATCGCGCGGGACGCGGAAATATTCCACAGTACGTGCCAATGCGAAACTGTTCGGCGGGATCACGCAGACATCGGTCTTGCGATCAACAAAGCTGTTCGCCGCAAAATCCTTCGGGTCCACCACTGCCGAATCGACGTTGGTGAAAATCTTGAATTCGTCCGCCACGCGCGCGTCATAGCCATAGGAGGACAGACCGTAGCTGATGCAACCATCGCGGCGCTGTGCCTCTACGAACGGCTCGATCATGCCGCTCGTCTGCGCCTGTTCCCTGATCCACTTGTCGTTTAAGATTGACATGGCCCCTCCTGTGCCTGCGCTATCGCCCGAAAGACGGGCAAGGGCAAGCTGTCACTCCAGGCCGAGCGAGGCCGGGCCAAAGGCGTGAGGGAGAAGGTCGCTGATCCGGTGGGTTTCCTGCACGCTACCGTCGGCAGAGCTGCAATGGACCGGCACATCGGTGTCAGACAGGTCCGCCGCCTCCTGAATCACCTGACGGCAGCGCCCGCATGGCCGCACCGGGCCGACATCAACCAGCGCTCCATCGCTGCCGATCCGGCCACCAATCACGGCGATTTCCCGCACGTCGCGCAACCGCCCCAGCGCATTGACACTCGCCAGTGCGACCGTTTCTGCACACAGCGTCAGGCCGTAACTGGCATTCTCGAAATTGCAGCCTGTCACAATCTGACCATCTGAGAGCAGCACCGCCGCCCCCACGGCAAAGCTGGAATAGGGCGCATGAGCGTTGCGTGCGACAGCCCGTGCGGCGGCGATGAGAACCTCACTCATGGCCGCACCGCCACCCAGGGCACTGCCTGTTCCACCCCATCGACATAGCGTGCCTCATTGGCCTCCCACATCACCCATGGTCGCTCTCCATAAGCGGGCAGAAAGAAGAAGCTGGAGAGCCAGAGCGGCCGGTCCATCGCCCGGCTGACCTTATATTCTGCATCGAATGCTTTGCTGACGCGCACCACGATCAGCTTGCCCAAATGGCTTTCAACCGCGCGGACAAAGCTCGCCGCTTCCTGCAGCACGGTCGCGCGCGCAGGTCGTGCGGCACAATCCTCAGTCAAGTCGAGCTCGATGGCGGGCGGCAGTTCGTCGGCATCGCGCGGCACCATCGCGATGAAGTTGGTCGCCTGATCACGCGCCAGTTGGCACAGTGAATAGCGATGCACCGCACCGCGCCGCAGCCCGGCCTTGGCGGCATCGCTCCAGTCCGCATGAAAGCGCGTGGAGCGCCCATTGCTGCCCCAGCTCGCAAGCAGATAAACAAAATCGGCCCCATCGCCGCGAACCAGCGCCCAATTGACCGGCCCGTCCACCGCTGCGATGACCGGCCCCTGATCCGGATAGGCGTCCTCAGCCGGACGCCAGCTGACCTTCCCCCACCACAGGAGCGCTGCCAGCAATGCCAGCGCGACCGCGCCCAGCGCAAAACGCCGGATGCTCATGCTGTCCCCCCAATACGCATATTACCCCTTGATGTGCAGCACACAGATCAATGTGAAAAGTCTCCGGGCCGTATCGAAATCGACATCGACCTTGCCCGCCAGCCGCTCCTTCAGCAGGTCTGACGCATCATTGTGGATGCCGCGCCGGGCCATGTCCACCGTTTCGATATGCTGCGCGCTCGCCTGTTTCACCGCTTGGAAATAGCTGTCGCAAATCGCAAAATATTCACGGATCGGGCGCTGGAACCGCGCCATTCCCAGCACGATGGTTTCGAAATGGCTCGAATCCTCGCGCGCAATATCCATCACCAGCCGTCCATCATGAACAGACAAGGTCAGGCGGAACGGGCCTTCATAGCCGTCTTCATGCTTGCGTTCAGGCCGGAAATAATTCTCTTCCAGCAGGTCAAAGATCGCAATCCGCCGCTCCTGCTCGATATCGGCATTGCGGTGGATGATGGACCCCTGATCAAGATCAATATGGATGAGACGCGGATCGGACATGGGCTCCGTTTGCCGCAATGCAGCATGAAGGGCAAGGCGCGGCAAACTATCCACAGCATTACGAACAGGCCAGTGTTGAGTTTGGGTGACAATCAGCCGACAAGGCCTCCATGGCTGAACATCTGCGCATCGTTTCCGAAGAGACCGACATTGCCCAAACCCTGCCCCATAATGTGGAGGCGGAAGCGGCGCTGCTGGGTGCGCTCATGATCGACAACCGGCTGGTTGAGGATGTTCAGCTGACCCTGCGCGCCGAACATTTTTTCGAGCCCGTCCATGGCCGCATTTATGATGCCGTGCTCCTGCTGGCGGACCGCAACATGGTCGCCAATCCGGTCACGCTCAAGCCGATGTTCGATGCGGATGAGGCGATGCGGCAATTGGGCGGCCCGGCCTATCTGGCCCAGCTCACGGGCTCCGGCGCCGCGCTGATTGGCGCGCGCGACTTTGCCCGGCAGATTTACGATCTGGCATTGCTGCGCGAATTGATCGGCGTGGGCCGCAAGCTCACCACCGACGCAATGGACACCAGCGCCGCGACCACGCCGCAGGAACAGATCGAAGCGGCGGAAATGTCGCTCTATCGCGTGGCGGAGCAAGGCGGCGAATCAGGCAGCGTCAAATCTTTCGCGCACGCCACGCGGCTTGCAGTTGAACTGGCCGAAAAGGCGCTCAACGCAGGCGGCGGCCTGTCTGGCGTGACAACAGGCATGGACTCGGTCAACGGCAAGACGGGCGGCCTGCACCATTCCGATCTTCTGATCCTTGCCGGCCGTCCCGGCATGGGCAAAACCGCATTTGCAACCAATCTGGCCTTCAACGCCGCACGCCGCTGGCTGCGCGATGAGGAAGACGGCATTCCGCCAGAGAAATCGGTGGGCGCTAAGGTCGCCTTTTTCAGCCTAGAGATGTCCGCCGATCAGCTCGCTACGCGTATTCTGGCCGAGCAATCGGGCATTAGTGGCGAATTGCTGCGCATGGGCAAGATCAGCCAGCAGGATTTCCGCAACCTCGCGCGCGCCTCTGCCGAACTCGAAACGCTGCCGCTGTTCATTGATGACACGCCCGGCCTCACCATCGCCGCGCTGCGCACCCGCGCCCGCCGCCTCAAGCGCCGCCATGACATTGGTCTGGTGATCGTCGACTATCTGCAATTGCTGCAAGGTTCCGGGCGCGGGGGCGATGGCAACCGCGTGCAGGAAATTTCGGAGATCAGCCGTGGTCTCAAGACGCTGGCGAAGGAACTCAATGTTCCAGTCATTGCGCTGTCTCAGCTCAGCCGCGCGGTCGAGAGCCGCGAAGACAAGCGCCCGCAACTCTCTGACCTTCGTGAATCGGGCTCGATCGAGCAGGACGCGGACATTGTGCTGTTCGTGTTCCGCGAGGAATATTACGTCATGTCGCGCGAGCCCAAGCGACCGATTGAGGGCGACGACGCCAAGGTGTTTGACGATCACGCCAAATGGCTGTCCGAGCTCCAGCGCGTGGAAGGCATGGCTGAACTGATCATTGCCAAACAGCGTCACGGCGCAACCGGAAAGGTGAAGCTGAAATTCGAGGCCGCGATCACGCGCTTTGGCGACTATATCGACGATGATCATCTGCCCGAGCAGCATTATTGAGGGCAAGACCTGAGGAGACGAAACGCGATGCAAACCCTGCTGCTGACCAATTTTCTCCTCGCCATCCTGCTGATGCTGACGCTGTGGCTGGTTTCGATCCGCATTCGCGATGTCAGCTTCATTGATGCCTTCTGGGCATGGGGCATGGTGCTCCTGACCGTTTCAAGCTTCATCCTGACGCCCAATGGCCATGGTGAGCGCAAGCTGCTGATCCTTGGCCTTGTTTCGCTCTGGGGGCTGCGGCTGGGCCTGCATCTGTTCATCCGCTGGCGGCGCAGCGGCGTGGACCCGCGTTACGCCAAAATCCTCGGCAATCTGATGGACAAGAAAGGCTGGAGCTTCGGCAAGGCCGCACTCATTCAGGTGTTTGCCATGCAGGGGCCGCTGCTCTTTGTCGTCTGTCTGCCCGCTCAGGCCGGGCAAATGGCGTCCGGGCCGGAACTGGGCCTGTTGGCGGCGCTTGGCACCGTCCTCGCGCTCATCGGTATCCTGTTTGAAGCGGTGGGAGACGCGCAGCTCAACGCCTTTCGCGCCAATCCCGCCAATCGCGGCACTGTGCTTGATACGGGACTGTGGCGCTACACACGCCATCCCAATTATTTTGGAGACACCTGCACCTGGTGGGGCATCTGGCTGATTGCTGTTGAGGCTGGCGCTTGGTGGACCGTGGTTGGCCCCATCCTACTCACTTGGCTGCTGACACGGCTTTCGGGTGTGCCGATGCTCGAACGCGCGCTCACAAAATCACGACCGGGCTATGCCGAATATGTCGCACGAACGTCGGGATTCTTCCCCCTGCCGCCAAAGCGTTAGGGCCGGTTCAACACTGTCTGGAGAGAGGCGGGAGTGGACGGGTCGGCGCGAGACCAGGGAAGCGACCGACCCGTCCATTGAAGCGAAACATTCGCTCGTTGGGAACACTTAAGACTATGCACGGCGCGTGCCAAACCGTGCCAATCGCAGTTTTCCGGGCGATACGATGGTTAAGCCTTTTTAACCCGCCATGCCATTTGTCAGAATTTCCGACACATTACGCATCAATGCTGGGCGAACCGATATTGGCGTGGGCCACGCCGCCATCGACAGTGATGCAATCGCCCACCACATAATTGCCCGCATTTGACGCGAGGTAGATCGCCGCTGCCGCCATATCTTCTGCCACACCGATGCGCTTGTTCGGGATATTCTGCGCGACGGCATCGCCATGATCACGCGCAGCACGGTTCATGTCAGACGCGAACGCCCCCGGCGCGATGGCTGTCACGTTGATCTGATCGCGCACCAGCCGCGCAGCGAGGCGCTTGGTGAGGTAGAGGATCGCGGATTTTGATGCGTGGTAGCTATAGGTTTCCCAAGGATTGAGGCGGATACCATCAATCGAGCCGATATTGATCACCTTGGAAGGCTGCGCTGCCGAGGCTGCGGCCTTCAATTGCGGATAAAGCGCCTGAGTGAGGAAGAACGGGCCTTTGACGTTCAAATCCATCACCTTGTCCCACCCGGATTCAGGGAAGTCTTCAAACTCGGCACCCCAGGCGGCCCCGGCATTGTTGACGAGAATATCGAGCTTCCGCTCCTTCTCCGCAAAAGCCGCAGCCAGCGCACGACAGCCTTCAACAGTCGAGACGTCCATCGGCAGCGGAATGCAGTTGGGGCCAAGTTCGGCAGCCGTCTTTTCGCAATCCGCCGCCTTGCGTGACGTGATGTACACCTTGGCGCCCGCCGCGATGAAGCCTTCCGCCATATGCCGACCGAGGTTTTTCGAACCGCCCGTGATGAGCGCGACGCGGCCTTCCAGGCTGAACAGTTGTTGCAAATCCATTGTTTTTCTCCCTCTCCCCTTCAGGGGAGAGGGCCGGGGAGAGGGGAAGTCTGCCCGGCCCTCAATCCAAATCATGAGGAGAGGACACAGCCCCTCTCCCTAACCCTCTCCCCTCAAAGGGGAGAGGGAACAGGCCTCAATAGCCGTTAAGCGTCGCCACGCGGTCTGCGTGGAAATTCACGTCGCCCATGAACTCGGCCAGCGCGCGATCGCGCTTCATGTAGAGGCCGATGTCATATTCGTCGGTCATGCCGATGCCGCCGTGCATCTGCACGCCTTCGCGCACCGCGAGGTTGGAGGCGAGCCCGGCCTTGGCCTTGGCGACCGAGACCATCAGTTCGGCATTGTCCGCATCCGCATCAAGCAGCTGCTGCGCCTTGAGCACGGCCGAACGCGCGGTTTCCATCTCTGCATAAAGATGCGCGGCGCGGTGCTGGAGCGCCTGAAACTCGCCGATCACCTTGCCGAACTGCTTGCGCTGCTTGAGATAATCAAAGGTCATGTCCATCGCGCCACTGCCCACGCCCAGCGTTTCAGCAGCAGAGCCGATCCGGCCTGCGTTGAGCAGGCGCGAGAGCACAGCCCAGCCCGCATCAACTTCACCCACAACGGCATCGGCATCGACCGAGACGCCTTCAAAGCTCAGCCGCGAGGAGAGCGAGGAATCGACCATCCGGTCGGTCGAAACCGAAACACCCGCCGCATCGCGCGGCACGGCGAACAGCGTCAGGCCAGCAGTTTCGCCCGCTGTGCCGCCGGTGCGTGCCGCAACCAGCACCATGTCTGCCACGTGGCCGTTCAGCACAAAGGTCTTTGCGCCATCGAGCTTGAAGCCATTGCCTGCGCGCTCAGCCTTCATCGCAATCGCTTCGGGGCGATGCTTGCGGCCTTCGTCAAGCGCGAGCGCGACAACCGCGTCACCGCTGGCGATCTTGGGGAACCAAGCCTCACGCAGCGCGGCGCTTCCGCCCTTCAGCGCTTCGACTGCGGCCACGGCCGTTGTCAGGAAGGGAGACGGCGTCAGGTTGCGGCCGATCTCTTCGAGCACGATGCCCGCTTCGACATGGCCGAGCCCAAGGCCGCCTTCGGCTTCGGGGATCAGGATTCCGTTCAGGCCCATCTCCGCAAACTGCTTCCACAATTGCTTCGAGAAGCCGGTTTCATCCTTGCTGTCGCGCAGGGTGCGGAGATGCTTGACCGGCGCGGTGTCGGCCAGAAACGGTGCCACACTGTCCTTGAGCATGGCTTGGTCTTCGGTGTGATAAAGAGGCATAACTTACTCCCTCTCCCCTTTTGGGGAGAGGGCCGGGGAGAGGGGAAGTCAGGCCGCTCCCCGGCCCTTGAATTTGAACCATGAGAGAGGCCGAACCGCCCCTCTCCCTGCCCTCTCCCCTGAATGGGAGAGGAAAAACGTCACCCGCCCGGCATCTCAAGGATGCGCTTGGACACGACGTTGAGCATCACCTCGCTGGTGCCGCCCTCGATGCTGTTGGCCTTGGTGCGCAGCCAAGCGCGGGGTTTTGCGCCCTCATTGGTGCGCTGGCTTTCCCATTCCAGAGCCTCGGTGCCGCCTGCCGCCATCA
>CALMZE010000177.1 GCA_937870585.1 uncultured Sphingomonadales bacterium
CCATAATCGGCCTGACTGATCTTGGTCGAGCTGAACGTGTTGGTGGAGATGATGTCCGAACCCGCATCAAAATAGGCGCGGGTAATGGCTTCCACCACATCGGGGCGAGTCAGCGCCAAGATGTCGTTATTGCCCTTCTGGTCGTGGCCCAGCCCCAGATCGCCTGCATAATCGGCTTCGGCAAGCTTGAAATTCTGGATCTGGGTGCCCCAAGCGCCATCGGTCAGCAGGATGCGCTTGGCGGCTTCGGCTAGGAAAATGTCACGGGCACTCATGCGGAAATTCCTTTCGGGCGCAGGCCCAGCAGGGGAGAAATGGCGTAGCTCAGTTCGGAGCGGTTGAGCGTGTAGAAGTGGAACTGCTTCACGCCGCCTGCATAAAGCTTGCGGCAGAGCTCAGCGGCCAGAGTGGCGGCCACAAGCTGACGGGCGGGGGGGTGATCATCCAGCCCCTCAAACAGGCGGCCCAACCAGTCAGGGATAGCCGTTCCGGTCATGCCGGACATGCGGGTGATCGCTGCGAAATTGGTCACCGGCATGATGCCGGGAACAATCTCCGCTGTGATGCCCGATGCCGCCGCCTTGTCGCGGAAACGGAAGAAAGTTTCGGGCTCAAAGAAGAATTGTGTGATCGCGCGGGTCGCCCCGGCGTCAATCTTGCGCTTGAGATTGTCGATGTCTGATTGGGCGGAGCTCGCCTCCGGGTGGGTTTCGGGATAGGCGCTCACCGAAATTTCAAAGGGATGCTGCGCGCGCAGGCCCATCACGAGTTCAGCCGCGCTGGCATAACCTTCCGGGTGCGGGGCAAAGGCCTTGCCCGCTTCGGGCGGATCGCCGCGCAGGGCAACGATGTGGCGCACGCCCGCTTCCCAATAGGCATTGGCGATTTCTGCGATTTCGGCGCGCGTCGCTTCCACGCAGGTGAGGTGGGCGGCAGCCGGCACGTCCGTCTCGCGCGCAATGCGGGCCACGGTGTTGTGCGTGCGCTCGCGCGTGGAGCCGCCTGCGCCATAGGTGACCGAGACGAAGCGCGGGGCGAGCGGCTTCAGCACTTCAAAGGTGCGCCACAATTGCTCTTCCATCGCTTCGGTCTTGGGCGGGAAGAATTCAAAGCTCACATCCGCATCGCCCGCCAGATCCGCGAACAACGGAGAGGAGAGGGCGTGGCGCGCTTCCTCCATTTGGGAGACAGTGAGAGTCATGCAGAAATCGCCTTCAATTGAGAGGGGCTGGCACGTTTGCCGAGCCAGAGTTTGACCGTGAGGGCTCCACCGCCCAGCGTTTCGATGCGGTCCATCATCAGGTTGGACGCCTGAAACCAGCTTTCCATCTGACTGTCTGAAAAGCCGAGGCGGGCATGGGCATCCTGCGCGCGCAATTCTTCATGATCATGCGGCGCAAAGTCCGCGACGAGCAGAGAACCGCCTTCGCGCAACAGCCGGGCGGCCTCATCAATCGCTTGTTCGGGCGCAGGCAGATAATGAAGCACCTGATGGATGATGACAGTATCTGCGCTAGCATCAGGCAGGGGCAGGGCAGTCACATCCCCTTGCAGAAGCTGATGATGCGCCGCGCCACTGCCATCGAGGCGGGAGCGAGCGAGGCGCAGCATTTCCGGGCTGCGGTCCACGCCTGTGGCATGGCTGGCAAGCGGGCCGAGGAGTTCGATCATCCGTCCTGTGCCGGTGCCGATGTCGATCATCCGGCCCACAATGTGGCCCGTGAGCAGCTTGAGGATCGTGGCTTCCACCTCGCTTTCGGCCACATGAAGCGAGCGCAGCGTATCCCATTGTTCGGCATGTTCGGAGAAATAACGTTCGGCAGCGCGCGTCCGGTCAGCGCGGACGGCAGCGAGGTGTGCCGTATCGGCTACGGCCCAATGGTCTCCGCCGGATCGGGCATGGCCATCGTCAATCGCCGCAAAAATGGCCTGCGTGTCCTCCTGACTTCCGGGTACAAGGAAAACCCAGCTGCCTTCCTTGCGGCGCTGGGCAAGCCCAGCATCGCACAGGATCTTCACATGGCGGGAAACGCGCGGCTGGCTTTGCCCCAGCACCTGCGCAAGCTCTCCAACAGATAGCTCCATGGCTCGCAAAAGTGCGATGATTCGCAGCCTTGTCGGGTCTGCCAGCGCCCTGAATGTATCGAGTGGTTTGGACATGGACTCGCATATAAAGAATTCTTTATATCAGTCAAGGGCGCTGAAATGCACCAGCTTTTAACCCTATTTCCTCACGCTACGCGTGGCTTTGAAAATCCCGTTGCAAAGTGGATTATGAATCGCTAATTCCGGCAACCGCCGGTCAAGGAAGGCAAACAGGCTTTCGTGATGACCGCTCGTTTTGTGCTTTTAACGGGAGGGATTACCCATGAAGAAGACTGTCACGCTTTCGCTCGTTCTCGCCGCCGCTCTGGGTCTCGCTGCTTGCAGCAAGGCTGAAGACGCCGCCACCAACGCTGCTGACACCGCCGTCGCTGGTGCCGAAGATCTTGCCAACGGCACGATGGAAGCCGCTGGCAACACGGTTGAAGCTGCTGGCAACACGGTTGAAGCCGCTGGCAACGCTGTTGAAGCCGGTGCTGACGCTGTCAACGCTGCTGCTGCGGAAGTCGCCAACGCTGCGAAGTAATTCGGCCTAACCGGCTAGAATTCCTGAAGGGGCCGTGTCCGCAAGGACGCGGCCCCTTTTTCGTTTCAGGGGAAAGATGATGGGCAAACAGGCTGTTGTTGCGCTGGCACTGGCGCTGACCGCGTGCGGCTCGCTCAATGATCCGGGCGATGGCGGCGTTACGCGGCGCGAGGCGGAAGAGCTGAATGAAGTGGCCGCTACGCTGGATAGCAATGCGGCCGCGCCGAATATCGCCAACACGGTGGTGCCTGTAGTTCCCAAACCGCCTGCCGATCCAGAGCTGGACAAGCAAGGCAGCGAATAGGCAGGTGTCAATGCGTGTGATGCGGTTCCTGATGTCCTTCAGGATCGGGATGGATCAGAATTTCCACACCGGGAAAATGTTCGGCCAGGCTGGCCTCGATCTCATCCATGACGCGGTGCGCTTCCCGCACAGTCATATCCGGATCCACCCAGACGTGGAACTGCACAAATTCATGCGCGCCGCTGGTGCGCGTGCGCAGATCGTGAATGCCCTTCAATTCGGGATGCGTTGCAGCGACATCCATAAAACGCTCCCGGCGTTCCAGAGGCCATTCCTTGTCCATCAACTGATCGAGCGCGTTTGAAGAGATTTCTTTCGCTTGCAGCAGCAACCATCCGGCAATGGCGATACCGAACACCGCGTCCGCCCCGTTCAGGCCCGCCCAATAGCTCAGGCTGAGCGCCACAATCACGGCGGCGTTGAGGTAAAGATCGCTTGAATAATGGACATGGTCGGCATGAATGGCGACCGAGCCTGTCTGCTTCACGACGCTATGCTGATAGCGCACCAGAGCGTAAGTAAATGCCATGGCGATTAGCGAAACGCCAATGCCGAGTTCAGGATGTTCAGGCGGCACGTTGCTGCCAAGATGCATCATGCCGCGCCAGCCGATACCGATGGCGGACCCCACAAACAGCATTGTCTGAAAGAGCGCGGCAAGGGCCTCTGCCTTGCCATGGCCAAATCCATGCTGCTCATCGGCAGGCTGCGCGGCCAGATGGACCGAATAGAGCGTGGCGAGTGACGCAATGATATCCAGTGCGGTATCGGCCAGAGAGCCGAGCATCGAAACAGAGCCAGTTTCCCAACTCGCCCAGACTTTCAGGCCAAGCAACGTCGCCGCCATGATCGAACTGGCCATGGCAGCGCGACGGGTGAGGGCACCACGTTGCGTATGATGGTGTGTGTGTGCGGCGCTCAAGGGTAAAGCAGCCCTTCGGTCCAGCCTTGACCTTCACGCAGAAAGACGCGCCGGTGATGAAGGCGATGCGCGCGATCTTCCCAGAATTCCATGCGCACCGGATCCAGCCGATAGCCGCCCCAATGCGGCGGTCGTGGCACTTCTTGTCCTCCAAATCGGGTCTTTACGGCTTCAAATCGCGCCTCGAAGGTTTCGCGGCAATCCAGCGGTCGCGACTGGTCAGATGCCCAAGCCCCCAACTGCGAATCCCGATGGCGGGACGCGAAATAGGCATCCCCTTCAGCATCGGTAACCGCCCAGAGTTTGCCTTCCATCCGGATTTGCCGCCGCAGTGATTTCCAGTGGAACAGCATGGCAGCAAAGGGGCGTTCCGCCACCTGCCGCCCTTTGTTGCTTTCCTGATTGGTATAGAAGACAAAACCATCAGGACCGTGCCCTTTCAGCAACACCATGCGCACATGCGGAAGCCCGTCTGCCCCGGCTGTGGCCAGCGCCATCGCGTTCGAATCATTGGGTTCGGTGGTTCGGGCTTCCTGATACCAAGAGTCGAACAGCTGGAAGGGATCTGAAGTCATGTCGCTTGGATTAGGCCCCTGAAAGAGCCAGTGCAACGACGCAGATCAAAAATCAGGTGGACATCGATGCAAAGCAACTGTGTTTCTGGATGATACTCGATTTGATAATAATATTACTCATTTTTGTGCGGTGCGGCAACGCGCTTTCACAAATGTCAGTAACACATACAATCCGTACACTTTGGCGGTGTTGCAGATTTGCGACAGTGGCTTGGGCAATCGCCAAACCCGCCGGTTCGCGCGCTTTACACGCGTATAGCAGCGGCGCATGGGCGGCTCATGATCGCCGGATTTTCCATTTCGATGGAGCAATCTGACGACTGTTCCCGCCGCTCAGGGGGCGCGGGAAACTCGGTTGAACCAAAAGGGATGTATAGCCGTGAAAAACACCACTTACCTTGCGAAGGGTGCAATCCTTCGTGCGAGCGTGGCTTCTGCCGTGCTTGGTCTGGCGCTGGTTTCTGCGCCTGCTTTCGCTCAAGCTGCGGATGATGAAGAAGCCAAGAAGGACGAAATCGTCGTTACGGGCTCGATTCTGCGTCGCACAGACCTCGACACCGTGTCGCCGGTCACCACCGTCACGGCTGAATCGCTCGATCAGCGCGCTCTGAACACCGTTCAGGAATCGATCCAGACGCTGTCGGCCAACAACGGCCCGGCGCTGACCAACTCCTTCACTGCCAACGGTGCGTTCGGTGCCGGTGCATCGGCGATCTCGCTGCGTGGTCTCTCCACCTCCTCCACGCTGGTGCTGTTCGACGGTATGCGCGCTGCCTATTATCCGCTGGCGGATGACGGTGCTCGCAACTTCGTCGATCTCAACACCATCCCTGATGACATTATCGACCGTGTCGAAGTGCTGCGCGACGGCGCGTCTTCGTCTTACGGCGCAGACGCCATCGCGGGCGTTGTCAACATCATCACCAAGAAGCAGTTCCAGGGCCTTTCGGCTCGCGCGGAAGCTGGCATTTCGCAGCGCGGCGACGCGGGCAACCAGCGCTTCAGCCTGACCGCCGGTTTTGGCGATCTCGATGAAAAGGGCTTCAACGCCTATGTCAGCGGCTTCTATTATCACAGCGCACAGCTGAAGAATGCGCAGCGCCGTTATCCGTACAATTCGGACGATCAGCGCGGCATCTGCTTCAACGGCGTTTGCGGCCCGAACAACGTCGTGAACGGCGTCGATGAAAATGGTGACTATCCAAACCTCGGTTTCTCGGTTGGTGCCAGCACGCTGTTTGTTGCACCATATAATGCGGCGAACACCACGCGTCTCGGTCGCTTTCAGATGCTGAACCCGGCTCTGGGTTGCAACGTCGGCACGCAGTACAATCCTACGGCCGCTGAACTCGCTGCTTCCAACAACGGGTCGCTGCCGACGGCACTCTGCCAGGAAGACGTGACCAAGGAATGGGGCGTCATCAACCCGGAAATCACGCGTTATGGCGTTTCCGGTCGACTGACCTACAAGTTGGGTGACACCACGGAAGCCTATCTCGCGGTCAACTATCTGCAGACGCAGGTTGGCTATGACGGCATTCCCGCCACCATCCGCGGCAACGCTCCGGCTGGCATCAACTTCCCGCGTTACAGCACGTCTGCCACGTCTGGCGTCTACGGTAACTCGGTTCTGACCCTGCCGGTCTATGTTTGCGCCGCGCGTGTCAACTGCGCCACGGCTGCCGACAAGAAGCTGAACCCGAACAACCCGTTCGCAGCTGCCGGTCAGGTTGCCCGTCTCGTTGGTCGTCTGCCGGGCCTCGTCGAATATAACCAGACCCGCAACCGCGCCTATCGCGCCGCGTTCGGCGTCAAGGGTGACCTGTTCGACGGCTGGAGCTACAATGCTGACTTCACCGCCATGCAGGTGAAGCTGCGTCGCACGTCGGAAGGCTATGTGTACATTCAGCACCTGCTGGACGTGATCAATGACGGCACCTTCAACTTCCTGAACCCCTCGGCCAACAGCCAGGCAGTGATGGACTATCTGTCGCCCGTGAACGTCACCGACTCCAAGTCGTCCCAGTATCAGGGGCAGGTGATTGTCAGCGGCACGCTGGCCGAACTGCCGGGTGGTCCGTTGCAGCTGGGTGTGGGCGGGTCCGTCCGTCGTGAATCGGTCAACGCACCGAGCGCGAACGACGACTATGCGGGTCCGACCGAGCGTTATTTCCGCCTGAACGCGTTCGGCACGGCGGGCAAGCGCACCGTCTGGTCGGCCTTTGGCGAACTCAACGCGCCGATCATCGATATGGTCGAACTCAACCTGTCGGGTCGTTATGACCATTATTCGTCGGGTCAGTCCTCCTTCTCGCCGAAGGCTGGTCTGAAGTTCAAGCCGATCGAACAGATCACGCTGCGCGGCACCTGGTCCAAGGGCTTCCGCATTCCGTCCTTCGCGGAATCGAACGCCCTGCCGACCACAGGCTTTGTGAACTCGACTGCTGGTATTTTCCCAGCGGCCTATCTGGCGCAATATGGTTGCTCGGTGTTTACGTCGTGCCCGACCTATATTCGGAACTCCTCCTATGGCCTGACGACGATCGGCACAGCAGGCCTGAAGCCGGAAAAGAGCACCAACATCACGCTGGGTGCCGTGTTTGAGCCGGTTTCCAACATCGCGCTCACGGTCGACTACTATAATATCAAGAAGACCAACGCGATCACGTCTGCCAACACGTCGCTTGCCATCGCGGCTTACTACGCTGGTCAGCCGATCCCGGCTGGTTACGTGGTCATTCCGGATGCAGCCGACATCAACAACCCGACCGCGCTTCCGCGTATCGCGTTCGTTCAGTCGGGCTTCGTGAACGCCAACACCATGCGTTCGGAAGGTTTGGACTTCTCGGCAACGGGCAAGTTCAACATCGGCCCGGTCAAGTGGACCACGACGGCTGAAGCCAGCTACATTTTGGAACTGAGCACGACGTTCCCCGATGGAACGAAGGAACAGTATCAGGGCACGCTGGGCAACTTCAACCTGACGGCTGGCACGGGTACACCGCGTTGGCACGGCAGCTGGCAGAACACGTTTGACGCAGGTGCCTTCTCGATCACCGGCACGGCCAACTACTTCGGTGGCTATGACATGTCGGCAGAAGACCAGAACGGCCCCGGCACTTCGGGTGACTGCTCGCTCAATTCGCTCAACACGCCCTGCCGCGTGAAGAGCTACATCACGTTCGACGTTGCTGCGAGCCTCGAAGTCAACGACAAGTTCACGATCTATGTGAACATGCTCAATGCTTTCGACAAGTTCCCTCCGATCGATACCGCAACCTATGGTGCGCACCTGTACAACGCTGTGCAGGGTGGCACGGGCATCGTCGGTCGCGCCTTCCGCGCGGGCGTGAAGGTGAAGTTCTGATAGACTTCACTGTCTGAGCAATTGGGGCGGTCCTTCGGGGCCGCCCTTTTTGTTTGTGCAAGGCATTGCGCCCCGCGGCAGCTTTGCGCACAACGCGATGCATGATTGACTATTCCACGCTCTTGCAGCCCGACCTTGGCCAACCGGCCCGCACGATCCAGTTCATTGAGAAATCGGCCTTTGATGACTGGAAGGCGGCACAACCGGCCTCCATCCGCACGCTGGCCGATGCCAACCGGTTTTCTGCCGCGCCGGGAGACATGATGATCCTGCCTTCACCGGCTGGAGATACTTGGTCTGTGTTGGCGGGCATGGCCAAAGAGGCAGGTCCTTGGGAACTGGCCGGATTGTGCGCACAACTGCCGGAAGGCACATATCGCATTCAGTCGGAACGCCCTGTACAGGGGGCGCTTGGCTGGCTCCTCGCCCATTACCGCTTCGCGCGATATCGCAAGGATGCCGAGCCCATGCCATTGCGCGTGCTACTGACGGCTGAGGCGGCCGACATTCCTGAAACGCTGCGGCTGGCCGAGGCGACCAGTCTGGTGCGTGATCTCGTCAACATTCCCGCTTCCGATCTTGGGCCGGAGGCGCTGGAACATGAAGCTGAGCGCCTTGCCCGCAGTTTTGGCGCAACACTGACCATCACGCGCGGAGACGCTCTGGAAAGCGGTTTCCCGCTCGTCCATGCCGTCGGGCGCGCGGCAGACCGTGCTCATGCCCCGCGCATGATCGAGCTTGAATGGGGTGATCCCTCGGCACCGCGTGTTGCGATCATTGGCAAGGGCGTGATTTTCGATTCCGGCGGGCTGGACATCAAGCCGGCCTCCGCCATGCGGCTTATGAAGAAGGATATGGGCGGGGCCGCGCACGCGCTCGCACTGGCGCGGCTGATCATGGCATCTGGACTTCCGGTGCGGCTGCATCTGCTTGTTCCCGCTGTGGAGAATGCGATTTCCGGCAATGCCATGCGGCCCGGCGATATTGTCCGCAGCCGCGCGGGGCTGACGGTCGAAATCGACAATACCGATGCCGAAGGTCGCTTGATTCTGGCTGATGCGCTGACGCGGGCGTGCGAAGAAGCTCCGGATTTCATTCTGGACTATGCGACACTCACTGGCGCGGCCCGCGTGGCTCTGGGGCCTGATCTGCCAGCGCTGTTCGCCAATGACGATGCGTTGGCGCAGGCATTTCAAGCTGGCGCTGTCACTGTGCAGGATCCCGTGTGGCAGCTGCCGCTCTGGTCTGGTTATGACGATATGCTCAAATCTGACCTTGCCGATATGGTCAATAGCGGGGAAGGGGGCATGGCTGGGGCCGTGACCGCCGCGCTGTTCCTGCGCAAATTCGTTTCTGAAGGCACGCCCTGGATGCACCTTGATACGTTCGCGTGGCGCAGCGCGGCCAAGCCGGGGCGGCCCAAGGGCGGCGAGGCACTGGGCCTCCGCGCCGCCTGGGCCTTCCTCAAGGCGCGCTACAAAGGCTGATCAGCCTTTTAGTAGCCCGATTTCGCGCAGCCGCTGCGTCAGGAAATCATCAGCGGTGATGGGATCGGGATAGAGGTTGGGGTGCGCGTCATCAATGCAACTCGGCAAGGTCTCGATCAGGAAATCAGAGGCCAGATGCAGGAAGAAAGGCATGGAATAGCGCGCAATGTGGCGGCGTTCGGGTGGCGGATTGATCACGCGGTGGATGGTGGAGGGCATCCGGTTGTTGGTCAGGCGCTCCAGCATGTCACCCACATTGATGACGAGTGCCCCCTTGGGCGGAAACACCGGCAGCCAGTTGCCGCGCTTGGTGAGCAATTGCAGACCGCCTTCCTCGGCCCCCAGCAGCAAGGTGATCAGATTAATGTCTCCATGCGCGCCAGCGCGGATGCCTTCTGCATCGACGGGGATGGGCGGATAGTGCAGCAACCGCATCACCGAGTTGCCATCCTGCACGGCAGGCGTGAACCAGTCTGACCCCAATCCCAGATAATTGCCAATGGCCGACAGAAGGCGGTTTCCGGCGTGATCGAAGGCGGCATAGAGCGCTTTGAAGGTCGGCTCGAATTCCGGAATTTCGCTCGGCCAGACATTGTCTGCCATATGATCGCGGAAACGATGCCCGGCGGGCAGATCGCGCCCAATGTGCCAGAATTCCTTCAGATCATGCTTGTCCGCATCCTTGGCGATCTCGACGCCAAAGGGCGTGTATCCGCGTGATCCGGCCAGTTCAGCGCGGTGATAGGCATGTTTGGTTTCTTCCGGCAGCGAGAAGAACCGCTCGGTCAAATCCCAGCCCTTTGCGATCAACGCCGCGTCGATCCCGTGATCGACAATGACAGCAAAGCCATAGTCCTCAAACGAGCGGCCCAACGCATGGGAGAATGCGCCCGCATCAACTCCCGCGCTGGCCAAGGACAAAGCGGGGACGCCTTCGATTTCGCTTGCTGCATCAGCCATGTTCATTCTGCCGCAGAAACAAGCTGCAATTCGCCGGGATGCGCTTTGCCCTGCTGGGTGAGGCGGCCTTCCACCAGCGCTCCATTTTCAACAGAAACATTGGCGTAAGACAGATCGCCACGCACGCGGGCCGTCTTTTCCACGACGAGAGTCTCGGCGGAAATCGTTCCTTCCACGGTGCCAGCAATCGTGGCCTTGGTGGCCTGAATGTTACCGCGGACGATGCCATTATTGCCGATGATGATGATCTTTCCCATCACATCCCCGTTGATTTCAGCATCGATATGAAGATCGCCGCCCCCAGTGATATTGCCCTGCACCACGACTTCGCCGCCCAGGAACGACATCGCGTTGTTGCCGCGCGGTGCTTCATGCGTGTCGTTTGATTTTGAACCCCATGCCATGGTGCGACCCTTTCACTCTTCGATTCGATGTTCGAAATTAGGCTGATCCTTTACGCTATCAGGCCATGGCGCAGCAATTCGCAAAGTCGTTAAGCACGATCATGCGCCATTGTGGTGCGATCAACGCCGCGCGGCCTGTGGATAAGTCTTGACCGGCCTTTGGAATCGCTTGAAAACTCCCGCAACTCTGATTTGGCACAACCGATTCGCACGTTCAATGTCGGGTCGAAAAAAACAGGGGGGTGCGGTTGGCCATGTATCTGTGTGCACGTCTTGCGCCTTGTTCAGGCGACGTCAGTTCGCGAGCCGGATTTCACGGGCGCGACATTGTGATCCGTTCCTTGTCTGAAACCGGTTTTGTTGCCGATGCGCGCTTTGCTGTCGCGCCAGGATCGATTGTTCGGCTGAGACTCCCCGGCGCAGGCAATGTGCTGGCGCGCATTCGCGACGAGGTTGATCAGGTGCTGAGCGCCGATTTCGTCAATCCGCTTGGCCCGGCGCGGTTGCGCATGGTGATGGGCATGAGCCGCGCGGTCGAGCACGCAGCCTGAACATTAGAGCAAGCCGCCGCCTAGCATCAGGCGGACAATGCCCGCTGCAATCACAACCAGATTGAGATTCCGGCCGCTCGTCCGGTCAGACATGGCACCAAAGGCCAAGCCGATAATTGCCAGCGGGATGATGAACCAATTGGCCCAGCCCAGCAGGGGAATGAACGCCACGATCACCAGAATGAGGGCAATGGCACCGATGATAAGAGACAATGTGTTGCGCATGTCCCATCTTTGCGCGTGCAATGCCGCTTGGCAAGGGCTTCAGCGACCGATCAGGCTGCGCGCCATGCGATCCGCAACATCGGATGACGGCTGGCCGCTCCGTTCGCTCTCATCCCAGATTGCGGAAAGGCGCTGAGGAATGCCTGCAATCTTGGCGTCGACTTCGGCGGTGCCGCCATCGCCCAGATATTCGGTGGCAACATTGATGATGCCACCTGCATTGATGACATAGTCTGGCGCGTAGAGGATGCCGCGCTCTTGCACAGCCCGTCCATGTTCAGGCCTCGCCAATTGATTGTTCGCGCCGCCTGCCACCGCTTTAACGCGGAGCGCCGCGATACTCGTCTCGTCCAATATGGCCCCCAGCGCACAGGGGCTGAAAATATCCGCTTCGGTGGTCATGATCGCAGCAGCGTCAACAATGGCAGCGCCGAGTTCTTCGCCGAGCTGTTTCGCCTTGCTCTCATCCACGTCTGATAGCGTCAGGATCGCGCCAGCCTTGGCGAGATGCCGGGCGAGACCGCCGCCAACGCTTCCCACGCCCTGAATGGCGACGCGCACACCCTTCATGTCGCTTGCCCCCAAAGCGCGCTGCGCAGCAGCCTCCACGCCCAGAAACACGCCTTGCGCCGTCGACGGGCCGGGATCACCACCCGCGCCGCCGTGCTTGGGAGGCAGGCCCGAGACGTAAGGCGTAACGGCGTGTAGATCGATCATGTCCTGCGCGCTCATCCCCACATCCTGCGCAGTCACATAGCGCCCGCCGAGTCGATCAATCGAACGCGCAAAGGCCGCAATCAAGGCGGGGCTCTTCACCCGGTCCGGTCCGGCCAGCATTACGCCCTTGCCTCCACCCATGGCGAGGCCGGCCATTGCATTCTTGTAGCTCATGCCGCGCGAGAGGCGCAGCGCGTCTGTAATCGCGGCGTCGTTGTTGGCATAATGCCAGAACCGCACGCCGCCGCCTGCCGGACCCAGATGCGTGGAGTGAATGGCAATGACGGCGGTCAGGCCGCTGGCAGGGTCGCGAAACAGGTGAACGTCTTCATGATCGTCAAAATCCGGAAGATCCCAGACGGAGCCCATGCGCTTCTCGCTTTCAAGATGGAAAAAATGGGGCGATCGACGGGATCCGAACCCGCGACCTCCGGTACCACAAACCGGCGCTCTAACCAACTGAGCTACGATCGCCACATGCCACTGATCGGGCAGGCGCTGCCCATAGGGGCGGAATGCGAGTCGCGTCAAGCGCGGTGAAGCACCAGCACCCACTGGCGCATCGCAGCGAATGCGCATAGCCTTCCAAGCATGGACCTGCCGCGATTCCTGACCGGACAATTTCTCCTCGCTCTGCCGGGGATTGGTGATCCCCGCTTTGAACACAGCGTCATCGCCTTGTGCTCGCACGATGAGGAGGGTGCACTGGGCATCGGCATCGGCCATCCGCTGCCCGATGCGTCACTGCATGGCATGTTGGAGCAGTTCGAGATCGACACAAAGGGCGTGCCAGATGTGCCGCTCTACTCCGGCGGGCCAGTGGAGCCGCAGCGCGGATTTGTGCTGCACAGCGATGATTGGGGTGGGCAGGGCACAATCCATGTTGCTGGGCGCTGGGCCTTGTCGGCTAGTCTGGATGCGCTGCGCGCGCTGGGCAAACCCGGTGGGCCTTCGCGATGGCTGGTGGCGCTGGGTTATGCCGGCTGGGGGCCGGGGCAGCTGGATGAGGAACTGCACCGCCATGGCTGGCATATCTCGGATATCGGCTTTGATGCGCTGCTTGAGCGGCCAGCCCATGCCCGATGGGAAACGGCATTTCGTGCGACCGGCATTGATCCCCGCTTGCTCGCGCCTGAAAGCGGCCATGCCTGAGCTTTTGGACTGGTTGATTTCCGCCTAACTCATTCGCGCAATCCATGCGCAACCCTGTCTCTAGAGCTTTCTATTCACAGGGAAGCGAAAGGGTTGTGTACATGGTTAAGTCTATGCGGGCGCTGAGCGTCACAGTTTTGGTGGCGGTGGCGGCTCTGCCGGCAACAGCACAAGCGACATGCTGGAATGACGCAGCAGCCGATGCCGCCGCAGTGCGCGATATGGAAACCATGCTGATGGTCGGGGCCTTGCGCTGCCGTGGCGAAAGTCAGGCGATGATCGCCCGCTACAATGGCTTTGTTCGGGAGCACCGCGCCGCTTTGACCCAAGCCAATGACCAGTTGCGCGCGCATTTTTCGGCTTCGGGTACAGGCCTGAATGGATATGACCGCTATGTCACCGCGCTCGCCAACCGGCATGGTGGCGGCGATGGTTTGAATTGCCAGCAGATTGCCTATGTTCTTGATTATGCGGCATCTGGACCGGGCAGTTTCGCCAAGCTCGCGGGCATGGCGCATGATCTTGAGATGGACGCCAGCCTGCCGGGTGGGCGCTGCGTGCGTCAGATCGCGCGGCGCTGATCTGCCTTCATGGCGTCAGCGTGGAAACCCAGCCCGTGGCCGGATCATCCATGCTGACGACATCGGCCAGTTCCCAGACATTCTTGTAGCCATAGCCAACGAGATTGACGAAGGTCTGGATGTTGAGCGCCAGCGGCAGTGCCTTGGTGACGACAGGGCGGCGATTGTCTGAGAAGTTATTGTTGCAATAGATCAGGATAGGCCGCTTCCGGTCTGGCCCGATCAGGCGTGCCAGCGCGTCCGCCGTAAAATCGGGGAAGGGCAGGTTGACAGCACCAGCAATATGGCCCTCAGCAAAGGCTTGGGCAGAGCGCGCATCGAGCAGCAACACATCTTTGTGCGCGGCGCGGGCGCGGAATTCGCCAAGGGGCAGTAGCCGCTTGGCGCGATAGGGTCGCACCTCTCGACTGAGCTTGAGATAGCCGTCAAAATCAATCAGCGCGCTGCCTGGTGGCGGGGCCGCCACAGCTGGTTGGGTGGCCGAAAGAGCGAGCAGTAGGGGCAGGGTTATCCTCATGCTCCAAACCTGCGCGTGGCGGGCTTGACGGGGGATGAACGGGGCATGTCACGCAATGGCTTGCGATTCCTCTCGATTTGCCCTATATATTGTGCAGCGCAGCAAGGTTATGCCTTGTCATCCCATTTAAGGCCAGCGTGATTGACCGTCCCTTGAGGCGGAGCAGGCCGGGCAGATTGCGCCGTTTTCCAAGGCTTCCCTTGTCACGCGGGTCGTCATTTTTGACCCGGAACGCGCGCCTGATCGGGCGCGCGCGCCTTGATTTATTGAAAGTGTCTTATGACTCAATTTTCCGACCTTGGCCTTGCCAAGCCGCTGCTCGCCGCGCTTCATGCCAAGGGCTATGAAACCCCGACGCCAATTCAGGTGCAGTCCATCCCGGCTCTGCTGGACGGCAAGGATTTGTGCGGCATCGCACAGACCGGCACTGGCAAGACCGCGGCCTTCGCGCTGCCTTCCATTCAGCGCCTGACAGCGGACCCAAAGCATCCGATTGCGGCTTCATGCCGGATGCTCGTGCTTTCGCCCACGCGCGAACTCGCCGCACAGATTGCCCAGTCGTTCCGCGACTATGGCAAGCAGTATCGCCTGCGCGTTGAAACCGTGTTTGGTGGCGTTCCCATCGGCAAGCAGATCCGCTCGCTCGCGGGTGGAGTCGATATTCTTGTCGCCACGCCGGGCCGCCTGCTCGATCTCATCGATCAGCGCGCGTTGACGCTGCGCAATGTCGAGATTTTCGTACTCGATGAAGCCGATCAGATGCTCGATTTGGGCTTTATCCATGCGCTCAAGCGCGTGGACCAGTTGCTCCCCAAGAAGCGCCAGTCGCTCTTCTTCTCGGCAACCATGCCCAAGACGATTGCCGAACTCGGCAACCGCTTCCTGACTGATCCGGTTCGAGTGTCGGTGACGCCGCAGGCGACCACGGCAGAGCGGGTCGAGCAATATGTGACCTTCATCAACCAGAAGGAAAAGCAGGCGCTGCTCACCATCCGCCTGAAGTCGATGGAGATTGACCGCGCTCTGGTCTTCACGCGCACCAAGCATGGCGCGGACCGGGTGGTGAAGAATCTGCTGGCGGCAGGAATTGGCTGCGCCGCGATCCATGGCAATAAGAGCCAGCCTCAGCGCACTGCCGCACTGCAGGCGTTTCGTACCGGCGAAATCCGCATTCTCGTCGCGACAGATATTGCCGCGCGCGGCATCGACGTTTCGGGCGTCAGCCATGTGTTCAATTTCGAACTGCCCAATGTGCCCGAACAATATGTTCACCGCATCGGCCGCACCGCGCGCGCGGGCAATGACGGCATTGCGATCAGTTTCGTGGATGGCGAAGAGCGTGGCTATCTGAAGGACATTGAGCGCCTGACCCGCGTTCAGCTCGAACAGATGCCGCTGCCTGAGGATTTTGCGAAGGAAGCCGCAAAGCTGCCCAAGCCGGTCGCGTCCGCTCCGGTGCCGCAGCAGGGGCAGCGTCGCGGCGCACAAGGTCCGCGCGCGGACAAGGCCGGTGACGACCGTCCGCGCCGCCGCTTCACCACGCGCAAGCCCTCTGGCGTAGGTGCCCATAAGGGTGCTGTACGAGCATCGGGCGGTCAGCGCGGCAAGAGCGGTCGCTGAGTGTGATGGCACTTAGCTGATACTCCGTGTGCTCCGGCCTTGTGCCGGAGCCTTGCGTGGGCCTGGCAAGCATGGTTTGCAACGCCACAGGGCTCCGGCCTCCGCCGGAGAACAGGGAGTGCAACCCAAAGCCATCAGAGTCCAATCCCAGAATCAAGGCCCCGGAATCAGTTCCGGGGCCAAAAAAGAAAAGGCGCGGCAGCCAAATTTGGCGCCGCGCCTTTTCTTTTTGCCATGTCTGGAAAAATGGCGCGCCCGGAACGATTCGAACGTCCGACCCTCAGATTCGTAGTTTTCGGACATGCATATTCTGAGATGCTCTCAAACTCAAAAAATGGCGAATATTCAGGACATATTGCTGATTGCCGTAATTTGACATGGCTCGAAATATCTCTAGCGTGCTTACACGGTGCTTACACGGTCAATTTTGGCTGGCGCTGAACGGGCAAGACAATGGCAACAGGAAACATCACAAAGAGGGCGGTGGAAGCCTTTCAATCAGACAAGGGAACGGCATTCCTTTGGGATGCTGGCGAAGGGTCAATGAAGGGCTTTGGGCTCAGGGTGACGGCAACGGGCGTCAAATCCTATGTCTATCAATACCGGATTGGCGGACGCGGTGGAAAGGTCGTGCGCTACAAGATTGGGCGTCACGGCGTATGGACCCCAGACGCGGCACGCAAGCGGGCGCGGGAACTGGCCAGCCTAGTCGCAAGCGGCGTCGATCCTTTGGCCTTTGAGCGGGCTGAGTTTGCACGAAGGCAAGAGGCAGAACGCGAAGCGGCGGCACTGGCTTTCGATGACTATTCGGCGCGCTACCTTAAGGCCTATGTCCGGCCGGAAATCCCGGACAGCTTTGCCTTTGTTGATGGCATTTTCCGCAATCATGCCCGTCCGGTCTTGGGCAGAAAGCCCCTGCCAGAAATCACGCGCCGCGATATTGCCCGATTGATCGACGGCATTCCGCCTGAGCGCCAATCGGTGCGACGCAATGCCTTTGCCGTGCTTCGCAAACTGTTCAATTGGGCCAAGGCGCGCGGCGATCTGGACCGTTCGCCAATGGAGGGGATGGATCCCCCGGCAAGCGTGGCATCCCGCGATAGGGTTCTGAGCGATACAGAATTGGCGCTGGCAATGCGCGCCGCACAATCGCTTCCCGCTCCCATTGGCCCAATGTTTGAGGTGCTCTTTCTCACTGGCCAGCGCCGGGATGAAGTTGCGTCGATGCGTTGGGAGGAACTGGATCGTGCAACCGCGCTCTGGACGCTGCCCCGCGCTCGCACCAAGAACGGAGAGGCGAACCTTGTCCCGCTCAGCAGCATGACACTTGCCGCGCTGGACCGGGCAGCGTCTCAGCTTGGAGACAGCCCCCAATGGCCACTATCGGGCTTTGTGTTCACGACAACCGGCTTCGCGCCTGTCTCAGGCCATAGCAAGGCCAAGGGCAAGTTGGATGCGGCGATGCTGGCCATTGCGGCGCATGACGCTCAGGAGGCCTCTCAGGAGCCCCCTGAAGCCATCGCGCATTGGCGCTTGCACGACGCCCGCCGGACGCTGGCAACGGGCCTGCAACGCCTTGGCGTCCGTTTTGAAGTGACTGAGGCCGTGCTCAATCACGTTTCAGGCAGTCGAAGCGGCGTAGCTGGGGTCTATCAGCGCCACGGCTGGGGGCCTGAGAAGCGAGCGGCGCTCGATGCTTGGGCCGCTCATATCGCGGCGCTGCTCAGCCCGTCGCTTGATCGTTCCAATGTGGTCGAACTGCGCGCCAACACTGGAAAAGGTTGAGCACGATGGACAGGCCAGAATTGGAATATGTGTGGATGGCTCCAAGACTGCCGGATGACACGCTCATCAGCACCTTCAAGCCAAGATGGGAGTCGCCTCCTATCCGGGCGTTCATAGAGAATGAAATTGAGAAGCTGATTGCCTTTCTCGATATGATCGACGGCGACCCGGACTTGGAGGATACGCACGATCACGAACGTGACCTTGAGGGCGGTTCGCTGGAATTTGGCATAGACCAATCAGAAATATTCATCGGGAGTAGCCCGCGCTCTGCAAAGTCTCCATGATCCTCTCAGCGGGGGCTAGCCCGGCCAGGTGAAAGGGTGAAGTCCGCACCTTGCCCCCGCGCCACATTCGGACGCCGGATTGGAAGCCGGGTGATGGAAACCGCAGAAGTCCCTGATTGGCTGCCTCCACTTGATGGAGAAGAAAGTCGGTGGAACGAAATTGGACATAGCGCCGCGCGTCGCATTCAAATTGCAATGCATGAAGGGTTGGAAAGGTTGGCGGTTGCAGACCAATATGCACGCGCAATACTGGCCCTAAACATTAGCAGTCCGCAAAATGCGGAAATTGCTCACTCGGAAATTGAAAACGCTATAACAGCCTTTTTGTTTCGCGGTGCAGGCAAAGGAAGCAATCCCGAACCTCAAGAGATCATTCGCGCTGTCTCAAAAATTGCAGATAGCCTCTCTGTTATCGACGAAAGTATGTCACTTTTGTTTGGAGCAATGGTGAATTCAGCCGGAATTCACGCGGAACGGCACAATACGTTAGAAGCTGTGCATAGGGAGATTTTTGGCGCAATTTTTGCCAAGGCGCTGCCTGTGTCGCTGGCAGAGAAAATTGCTGACTCTTGGATCGGGGTTTTGCCTTCAGCAAATCGCAATGAAAACGAGTGGAGCTTTTCCAATCCAAGGAATGGAAGGTTCGCCTTGGCTGCTAGCGCGGTGCAACAAATCGCGGCTAATCTGACAGCCGAAAGCCTCGCTCTACCTAGGCGAGCTTCTGATTACGATTTCGTATCATTCATCAAGCGATTGGGCTTTTTGTATCACAAATGGACCGGCACTGAGGCCGCATCCCCTGATCGGAACCTGAATCAATCTCACAATTGGCGGGGTCCGTTTGGCAGGTTCGTTGAAGCGGTTTGGCCGTTGACGCCTGAAGGGTCCGGTGGAGAGGGCCAAACACGTAGTTGCCCATCAAGCAGTCGCATTCGTGCGGCTTTGCGGCAGTAGGGGATTTTACCCCGCGATTGCGGCGGTAAAAAACCAGATACTTTGATTTGGCCGAATCTGGGATTCTCCAAGCGTCAACAACGACGAAAGGAAATCCCAATGAGTCTCACTGAACACATGAAAGCAAAGGTGACGGCAGAGCGGATCGGTGTCACGGCAGGCTGTCTTGCAAAATGGCGCATGACTGGCGAAGGCCCCGCCTATATCCGCGTCGGGCGCCGCATCGCCTACGATCCGCGCGACGTGCAAGTCTGGCTGGACGCGCGCCGAGTGCAATCCACCTCTCAGGAGTTGGCGGCATGATCGGCGAAAGGGACATGGGGTCAGGGGCGGCAAGTGCCGCCCCTGAGGTGGCCCCCGGAACGGGCAGTAACGGGGACGCCGGGTCGAAATACCCCAAACCCCCAACAAAGCCAATGCTTGTCATGGCAATGTTGCGGCAACGTCCGGCCGGGATCACGAAGGCGGATGTATTCTCCTTCTGTGACGATCTGCCCTCTGCCATCCGCACGCTGCGCAAGTGTGGGGAGTCCATTCGGACAGTGCGGGGCCATCCCTCGATCTGGCTCCTAGATCGTCAACGGGGAAGGGGGCTGACCAATGACTGAGCCGCTCTTTGTGACGCGCTACAAGGGGCGGGAATGGCGCGTGAGTGCGTCCAGCTTTGCAAGCCATTCGCGCGTTTCGATCTGGCCTTGGTATCAAAGCAGCGGGGGCGAGATGAAACCTTGCAGGGACGGGCTGCAAGTCGATCTGGATCAAGCGGACGCTCTGGCAAGTGCCATTCGAAAAGCGGCTGAATCCCTCAGATAATCGGCGCGAACGAAGGGGCGGGATTGCCTGCCCCTTCGTCTCTTGAGCCCCAATCTTGAAACTTGCGAAATGCCGTGCGCCAATCAGGCAGAGAAAAGGTGCTCTAACCCGCCATTTCCCTGCCCATTCCGGAAATATGCACGGCGCTTGCTATACTGATAGAGAGTGCGGTGGAGATTCACCCCAAGCCATCCCTTTCATGGGGAGGGGCAAGGCTGCGCAGTGACAGAGTGAGCGCGTGCCTGTCTCGCAAGCAGACCTTGGCCACGATTGGCGCTGCGCAACAAGCCATTGCCATTGGCCTGCCCTTCAATCGGTTTGTCACCGTCCATTGGGCAGCATTGGGCCTGACCGACTTGGACGCGGCACACGCAACCGGGCGGCTCTTGAAGCTGGCAAGCGACTGGATGCGATACAACGAAGCTGCGCCTGCTTGGGCCTTTGTGCGGGAAAATGACGATGGGGACGGCTCCAAGGGCTCGCACGTCCATATCATGCTGCACTGCCCCTCCAGTCTGCCCATAGGACGCCAATGGCCCCGCTGGCTGCGCAAGGTGACAGGAAGGCCATATCGGAAAGGCGGCATTCGATCTTTGGCCATTGGCCGGGCGTTGAATTGCTATGCCAATGCTCCTGACCTCTACCATGAGAACCTTGGCGAGGTTGTCGCCTATTGCGTGAAAGGGGTTTCGCCTGAAACCGCATCGGCGCTTTCCCTGCCAAGGCAGGAGGCGGGAGGGCGTGTCATTGGCAAACGGGCGGGGCACTCCCAAAACCTCAGCCGGGTAAAACGGGGGTCCTAGGATTTGGATCGGCCCGCCCTAAAGCGAGGGCACACCGCTTTTGTGGCCTGCAACCCCAATTCAGGATTCGCGGATTCTTGGTGGTTCTGATCGATCACAGAGCCGGCGACGATTGAGAAAATCAATTATGTGGTTTGTTTGGCGGCATAAGCGACAGGCGGCGAATCTGCGCCGCGTGCTTACATAGTGCTTACACGACAGAGCGGCGCCCCGTTCAAGGGCGGGCCAATTCTCGTAAGTCATTGAAAAAATGGCGCGCCCGGAACGATTCGAACGTCCGACCCTCAGATTCGTAGTCTGATGCTCTATCCAGCTGAGCTACGGGCGCGTTGTGGAGGCGGCTCTAGGCGGGGTTTTCCGATTCTGCAAGGGGGGCGTTGCGGGTTTCGGCAATTATCCCTATCCCGACCCTATGAAATCCGCATTCCTGCCGCTTTTGCCCGCTCTTTTTCTGGCTGCCTGCGCCGCGCCGGGCACGTATCCGTCGCTGGCACCTCGTCCATTTGAGAAAGCCGCGCCGCAAACACCGCCTGCGCCACCGCCTATTGCCTCCGATGCTGGGCTGCTGGCGCAGGTCGATGGAGCCGTTGTGCGTGCTGAAGCAGGGCAGGGGGCCTTTGACGCGGCTTTGGGGCTGGCAGACCGGGCCGTGGCTGCCAGCGACCGGCGTCGCGGCAGTGAGTCCTGGATTGCCGCGCAAATGGCGATTTCACGGCTGGAGCGGACGCGGGAGCCGGTTCAGACGGCCCTTGCAGACCTTGATGCGATGATGCGCAGCCTGTTGCTGGGGCCGCCCTCAGCAGACCGAGCAGCCGTCGAGGCCGCAATGGCCAGAGTAGGCGCGATTGACACCGCCCAACTGGCGGCCGTTCAGCGGCTGATCCGCGCAGCAGGCCAGTAAGGGCTCAGCCGCCGTTCGCGGCTTTGTGCGATTGCCCATTCTGGACATAATGCGCCACGGCCAAGCGGTTTCCGGTGGCCCAATTCTCATCCAGTTCACGCATCGGCTTGGCAGGCCGACCGCCCCACATGTGGAAGGATGTGATGCGCTTGCCCGGCGTCAGCATCGCGCCCGCAGCCAGCATGGAATCATCCTCCAGCACGCAGCCATCCATCACGATGGAGCCGAGCCCCACCAGCGCATTGCGGCCCACGGTGCAGCCGTGCAGCATCGCCATATGGCCGATCAGCGCCTCTTCCTCGATGATGGTGGGCGTGCCTTTCACAAAGCCCTTGTCCGCATCGCAATGGATGACCGTGCCGTCCTGAATGTTGGAGCGCGCACCGATGCGGATCGCGTTCACATCGCCGCGCAGCACGCAATTATACCAGATGCTTGCCTGCTCGCCGATTTCAACATCACCAATGATGCGCACGCCGGGTGCGATGAAGGCCGTGGGATGGATGACGGGCGTTTTGCCGTTGATCGAAATGATGGTTGCGCCAGTCATATTGTCCTCCCGATGCTGTAGGTGACGTGGGGTTTAAGGGCGCTTGCTTCCTCCACTCTTGGGTGATCGAAAGCAAGCTCGGGACGGCGCGTCATGCCAAGCCGTTCCATCAGACCCCAGCTTCGATGATTGATAGCCGCAGTGATCGCCCAGATGGCGTCATCCTCTAGATGGTGAAATCCCCAATCAAGCGTTGCCTGGGCGGCTTCTCGTGCATAGCCCCGGCCCCAGGCATGGTGCGCCAGCCGCCACCCGATTTCTGCTTTGCCCTGAATTGGCCCGTCCTGCCCTCGAATAAGGCCGCACCAGCCCAGAAACGCGCCGTCTTCGCGCCTTTCCAGCGCCCAGAAGGTGTGGCCATACTCGGCGGCAATGGCTTTCACGCGTTCGATCAGCGCGGCCACGGCTGTTGCATCCATCACCGGCCCCAGCGTTTCCATCACGCGGGGATCGGCGCACATGGCGGCGAACGGCTCCAGATCGCGCTCTTCCCAATCACGTAGGATCAGACGTTCGGTCTGGAGGGCGAATTCACCCATTGAGCAGGCGAGCGGCGTGCAATGCGTGATAGGTCAGAACGCCCGAACAGCCGGCGCGCTTGAACGCCAGCAGCGTTTCCAGAACCAGCTTGTCCCGGTCCCCCGCGCCTGCCGCCACAGCGGCCTCAATCATCGCATATTCGCCAGAGACCTGATACGCAAAAACAGGCACTTGGAACTCATTCTTCACACGCAAAATGATGTCCAGATAGGGCAGGCCGGGCTTGACCATGACGCTGTCTGCGCCTTCGGCCAAATCCATTTCCACTTCGCGCAACGCCTCTTCGGCATTGGCGGGGTCCATCTGGTAGGTCTTCTTGTCGCCCTGCAACAGTCCCGCCGCGCCCACGGCATCGCGGAACGGGCCGTAAAAGGCACTCGCATATTTGGCGGCGTAAGACATGATCTGCACATTGGGCAGCGCTTCATCTTCCAGCGCGTAGCGGATCGCGCCGATGCGGCCATCCATCATGTCCGATGGCGCTATGACGTCAGCCCCGGCGCGGGCCTGATTGAGCGCCTGACCGATCAGCACCTCAACCGTGGCGTCATTCAGCACATAGCCCGCTTCATCCACCAAGCCGTCATGGCCGTGCGCGGTATAGGGGTCCAGCGCGACGTCAGTCAGCACACCGATGTCAGGCACCGCATCCTTGATCGCCTTGGTGGCCCGGCACATCAGATTGTCGGGATTGAGCGCCTCGCGCCCGTCTTCGGTCCGCAACTCACGCGGCGTGTTGGGGAACAGGGCAAGGCAGGGAATGCCTTCAGCGTGCGCCTCTTTCGCGCGCTCGACGATCTGTTTCACAGACCAGCGCGACACGCCAGGCAGCGAGGCAATCGGCTCTTCCTCATCACCTGAGGCAATGAAAAGCGGCCAGATCATGTCTGCCGAAGACAGGCGGGTTTCGGCATGAAGCGCGCGGGACCAGGCAGAGGCACGGGTGCGGCGCAGGCGAGTGAGCGGAAAGTTGGAGATCATGCCCTGCTCTAGCCCGAAAAGCACCATATCAAAACCGTAAAATTAGGCTGATCTTAGCGCTTTAGGCCTAAGACCAACCCTATGCTGATGCGGCCTTCACCAACCGTCACGGATTTGGACGTGCGGATTTCGCTCGCCGGATCGGGCGATTTGCCCGATGCGGAGGCTTGGGTTGCGCTGGCGCGCGGTGCCGGGGAAGCAAATCCCTTCTTCGAACATTGGTATTTGTCTGCCGCCTTGGAGCATCTGCGCGAGGAGCGGCCCGTCTGGATCGCGCAAGGCTGGCAGGGCGCGGAGCTTGTGGGCCTGATGCCGCTCGCCATTCAGAACAATTATGGCCGTGTGCCCGCGCGGCATGTCGGCAATTGGGCGCATTACCAATGCTTCATGGGCACGCCATTGGTGCGCGCGGGACTGGAAGAGGCGTGGGCGAAGGCGCTGCTGCACGCGCTCGACGATGCAGATTGGGCCAAGGGCTTTCTCAGCCTGTCCGGTCTGGAGCGCGATGGGGCGAACCATCTTGGCCTGTGCGCGGCGGCTCATGCGCTCGGTCGGCCCAGCCCGATTGTCCACCACAAAAGTCGTGCGCTGCTGCACAGCGAACTGGAGGGCGAGGCCTATCTGGAAACGCACATCCGGGCCAAGAAGCGCAAGGAATGGCGGCGTTTGGGCTATCGTATTGCTGAACTCGGCACCCTCGTTTCCACTACGCTGGAGGATGAAGCCGATCTATCAGATTGGTGCGATGTCTTCCTTTCTCTCGAAGCGGCAGGCTGGAAGGGGGATCGCGGTGCTGCCTTTGCGAATGCATCGGGCACGCGCGGCTTTTTCCACCGCATGATGGCGGGCGCTTGGGCGACCGGACGGCTGGAATTTCTTCGGCTCGATTTGAATGGCGAAGCGATAGCGATGCTCATCAACTTCCGCACGCCGCCTGCCAGCTGGTCTTACAAGATCGCCTATGACGAACGCCTCTCGCGCTTTTCGCCGGGGGTGATGATCGAGATCGAAAACCTCATGCGCGTGCTGGCCGACCCGGACATTGACTGGATGGATAGCTGCGCTGTGGAAGATCATCCGATGATCAACAGCCTATGGGCACAACGTCGCCAGATCGTGCAGGTCAGCGTTCCGCTTTCAGGGCTGAAACGGCGCGCCACCTATGCGCTGTGTCGTGCGGCAGAGGAGGCTTCCGCCCGCGTCCGTGCATGGCGCGCGCCTCAGGGAGATTCAGAATGACAGTCTTTTCACCCGAAGCCCGATCAGCCTTTGACAGGCTCTACCCAGAAACACCCGGCGCGCTGACCCATGGCCTGAGCGATCATCCGCTGCTGACGCTGGAGGCGCTGGTGCATCTGGCTCGGGCACTGCCTGCGGCGTCAGTCGAATATAATCCCGCGCTGATCCCCATAGGCATCAAGCCGGAAGACACGCCCCAATCCACGCTCTCCATCGAAGAGACGATCCGCTCCATTGAGGAGAATGGATCATGGATGGTGCTCAAACGGATCGAACAGCATCCCGATTATGCCCGCCTGCTCAAGGATGCGCTCTCCGAACTGGAAGACATTACGCGCACGAAAACGGGGGCGATGCTGGGGCAGGAGGGGTTCATCTTCATTTCTTCCCCGCAAGCCGTGACGCCGTTCCACTTTGATCCTGAACACAATATCCTGCTGCAAATCCGGGGCGAAAAGACCATGACGGTCTTCCCCAAGGATGATGAGCGCATCGTAGACCCGCGCGCGCATGAGGATTTCCACTTGGGCCGCCATCATCGCAATCTGGAATGGCGCGAAGACTATGCCGATGTCCGCACCGATTTTCCGCTGCGGCCCGGAGACGCCGTGCACATGCCGGTCAAGATTCCGCATTGGGTGAAGGTGGGGGATGACGTGTCCGTCTCGCTCTCCATCACCTGGCGTTCCGAATGGAGCTATCGCGAGGCAGATGCCCGAGCGCTTAACAGTCTGTTGCGGCGCGTCGGGCTCAACCCGTCAGCTCCGGGGCGGTGGCCGCATCAGAATGCGGGCAAGTCTACCGCGTGGCGGATGTTACGCAAGGCCGGTCTCGCCCGGGGGGATTGAACGTCCGCCCATCGGTCCCTTGGCTTCGCGCCAGCGACCCCAGCGATAATAAGCGAGAGACCAGAACGTCGAGACAATGGCGTGTGCGCCAAAGCTCGCCCAGATTGCATCTGCGCCCCAATAGGGATGGCCGAGCAGCCCGATGGCAAAGCGCAGCAGCACCGCCGAGACGAACAGGTTGATGAGTGGCCACATCATCGCGCCATTAGAGCGCACGGTGGACGTAACGATGGTGGAAATGCCCAGCAGGACGTGCGTCCACCCCAAAATCGTGTTGATGTGTGCGCCAATCTCTATCGCCGGGCTGTCCGCAGGCAGAAACAGGCCAAGCAAGGGGCGCTGGAACAGCGTGATCAGCAGCACCAACACACCCGTCATTACCAGATTGATACCCATGCCACCCCAGGCGGTGCGATCAATCCGGTCCCACCGGCCCGCGCCGATATTTTGCGCGGCCATGGCTGAAACTGCGCTGCCCACGGCAACGGCTGGCATCTGGAGGAAACCCCAGAGCTGGCCAATCGCGCCATAGGCAGCCACGGTGTTCATCCCTTCCCGGTTGATTAGGCCGATCATGCCCATTTGTGAAACGCCCATGACGATCATCGACACGCCCATGGGAAAGCCCAGCGTGATCAGTGGCCGTGCATGGTTCCAGTCGGGTTTGAGCAATGCCAGATCAGGGCCGCGCAGGGCGATCGCCAGATCGCGGCTATAAACGTTCACGAGTTGATAGGCGACGCTGGCCATATTGGCGAGCAATGCGGCCACGCCTGCGCCTTCAATTCCCATGGCGTGGATCAGCAGCGGGCAGGAGAAAATGCCGACCGCCAGATTGACCGCTGTCGCCTTCAAGGGGCTCACGGCATCGCCAATGCCGCGCAGCAGTGAGGGCAGCAACATATTGACCAGCGAAACGGGCAGGCCAAGGCAGTTGACGCGCATATGGGCGGTGGCTGGGGCCATCCCTGCGTGGGGCGTGGCCAGAAGGTCCAGCACATGCGGTGTGCCCCACCAACCCAGCCCTGCCATGATCAGCCCCGTCAGCAGGAACAGGCCGATTGAGGCGCCGGTCGTCCGTCGCACCTCATCCATATCGCGGCGGCCCGCAGCATGGCCGACCAAGATGGTCGCCGCCATGGCAAAGCCGAACACCGTGGCAAACACGACAAACATGATCATATTGGCATTGGCAGAGGCCGCCAGCGCGGCTTCCCCCAGCATCTTGCCGATGAAGATGGACGCAATGGTGCCATTCACGGATTGCAGCACATTGACGAGCAGAGAGGGCAGGGCAAACGCCACCAGTGTCTTGATGACCGGCCCCTGCGTCAGATCATGCCCGCCCGCGCGATGAACGGGCGCTTCACTCTCCAAAGGCGGAGTGTCGCTCACCCCAACCGCGCGAGCGCGGCCGCCAGCTTGTCCGCTTCTGCCGATTTCTCCGCATGATCAGCGCGCGCCTTGGCCACAGCTTCGGGCTTGGCTTTCTCAGCAAAGGCCGGATTGTTGAGGCGGCCTTCGAGCGATTTGACCTCCTTGGAGACGGCTTCAATCGCCTTGGCGATGCGCGCGCGTTCAGCAGCGAGATCGATCACGCCTTCGAGCGGGACGACGAAGGTTGCTTCATCCACCACGATCTGGAGCGCGCCGCCTTCTGGTGCAGGAGCGGACGAGACTGAATCCAGCCGCGCCAGCCGCGCGATCGAGGCGGTCTGCGCGGAAAGGCGGCTCATCGTCTTAGCAGAAGCATCGCGCGCGAACGCGTTCAGGCGCGCACCTGGTGCAATGCCGAGCTCATTCTTAGCCGTGCGGACTTCGCCCACCAGACGGATCAGCCAGTTGATTTCCGCAACCGCCTCTGCATCCACATCAGCGGCAGGCGCGGGCCAGCGGGCGTGGATCAGGTCGCTGCTGCGCGGCCCCATTGCGTGCCACAGCTCTTCGGTGATGAAGGGCATGAAGGGGTGGAGCATGACGAGGATCTGATCGAGCACCCAGCCTGCGACGGCCTTCGTCTCATCATCAATCTGGCCCTTGATGAGTTCCAGATACCAGTCACAGAAGCTGCCCCATGCGAAGTGATAGATCGCATCGGCCATGCCATCGAAGCGCAGTTCCTCGAAAGCCTTGTTGAGCTTGGCGACGGTCTCCACGACCTCGCCGATGATCCAGCGGTTGACCGCCAATTCAGCCTTGGGGGCTTCCAACGTAATTGATGCGCCAATGCCATTGGCCTGCGCAAAGCGCGCGGCGTTCCACAGTTTCGTGGCAAAGTTGCGATAACCCTCGACGCGCTTTTCATCCATCTTGATGTCGCGGCCCTGGCTTTCCATCGCCGCCATGAAGAAGCGCAGCGCATCGGCCCCATATTGATCGATCAGGCCCAGCGGATCGACGGTATTGCCCTTGGACTTGGACATTTTGGAGCCATCCGCAGCGCGCACCAGCCCGTGCAGATAGAGCGTGCGCCACGGCACTTCCTTCATGAAGTGAATGCCCTGCATCGCCATCCGCGCATCCCAGAAGAACAGGATGTCGAATCCGGACACGAGCACATCATTGGGGTAGTGGCGGGAGAGCATCGTCTCCCTCTCCCCTTCAGGGGAGAGGGCCGGGGAGAGGGGCTGTGGGGAAGCGGGTGAGCCTTGTTCAGCCCCCTCTCCCAACCCTCTCCCCTGAAGGGGAGAGGGCTTTGCCGCATCCGGCCAACCCAGCGTGCCAAACGGCCACAGCGCTGAGGAGAACCATGTGTCGAGGACGTCGGAGTCGCGATGCAGCCAAATCCAGCGCTTGTCCCACATTTGGTCTGCAATTTCCGACTGGCTGTCCACCAAACGGATCTTGTCAGCTGCAACCCCATAAAACTGGGATGCTGACTCGACGATATCCTGATCGCACTCGCCAACAAACGGAATCGAAACTATTTTGTCCCGTCCACCATATGCCAGTTCTCCATCTATTTCAGTCGGCCCATACCAAGCCGGAATCCTGTGCCCCCACCAAAGCTGCCGAGACACGCACCAAGGCTGGATATTCTCCATCCAGTTGAAATAGGTCTTTTCCCAGCTCTGCGGCACAACCTTGATCGCGCCGCTCTTCACGGCCTCAATCGCGGGCTTGGCGAGCGTTGCGGCGTCCACATACCATTGGTCGGTCAGCCATGGCTCGATGACTTGGCCCGAGCGGTCGCCATAGGGCGTCTGGATCGTGCGATCTTCAATGCGTTCGAGCAGGCCCGCCGCGTCGATGGCCTCCACCACCTTCTTGCGCGCGTCGAAACGGTCGAGCCCGATATACTCGTCCGGAATCCCGCCGCACTGCACAACCTTCGCCTCGGCATCGAGCATGTTGAGCATGTCGCCCGCCTTGATGCCCGCGCGCTTGCCGACTTCAAAGTCGTTGAAATCATGCCCCGGCGTGATCTTCACCGCACCGCTGCCCAGTTCGGGATCGGCATGTTCATCCGCCACGATGGGGATCAGGCGGCCCGTAATGGGCAGGCGCACATTCTTGCCGATCAGGGCGGTGTAGCGCGCGTCTTCGGGGTTCACCGCCACGGCCATATCGGCCAGCATCGTTTCCGGCCGCGTGGTGGCGACCGAGATGTGGCCGCTGCCATCTTCCAGCGGATATTTGAAATGCCAGAATTTGCCGTTCACCTCACGCGTTTCGACCTCAAGGTCTGAAATCGCGGTTTTCAGGCCCGGATCCCAGTTCACAAGGCGCTTGTCGCGGTAGAGCAGGCCTTCATTGTAAAGGTCCACAAACACCTTGATAACGGCCTTGGAAAAGCCCTCATCCATGGTGAAGCGTTCATTGGCCCAGTCCATCGAACAGCCCAGCCGACGCAGCTGGCGCGTGATGGTGCCGCCGGATTCTTCCTTCCACTCCCAGACTTTCGCGATGAATTCCTCGCGCGTGAATTGGGTGCGCTTTTCGCCTTTGGCATTCATCTGGCGCTCGACCACCATTTGCGTGGCGATGCCAGCATGGTCGGTGCCGACCACCCACAGTGCATCCTTGCCCTTCAGGCGGGCGTGGCGGATGAGAATATCCTGCAACGTGTTGTCGAGCGCATGGCCGATATGCAGGCTGCCCGTCACGTTCGGCGGCGGGTTGACGATGGTATAGGGCTCTGCGTCCGGGCGGTTGGGGCGGAACGCGCCGGTGCTCTCCCAATGGGCATACCAGCGGGTTTCAATGGCGGACGGATCAAAGGTTTTGGGAAGCTCAGACATGCCCATGCCCTTAGCGGGCGCGGGCGCGGCCTGTCCAGCGCTGCAAAAGCCCTATGTGATGCTTACGGATTTTCAGGGAAACCGGGCATCCCTTCGGGCACGGGAACCCAGGGCCACTGCGTAGACCTCCACACGCCCACCGATGGCTTGAACGCGCCGGGTTCATCAAGCGTGCCCGCCTTCACGATGACCATGCCATTGCTTTCCGAGAGTTCGGAGAAGATGGGCGATCCGCAGGTGCCACAGAAGCGCCGATAGACCGGATTGCCGGACTTGGTGTCATGATCGACATAGGTTGTCAGCGTGCCAGTGGTCGTCACGCTGTCTGCCTTCACCATCAGATTGACCGAAAAGGCGCTGCCCGATTGGCGCTGGCAGTTGCGGCAATGGCATTGTGCCACCACCACAGGGTCGCTCGCGATACTGTATCTAATGCCTCCGCAGTTGCAGCCGCCTTCGATCATCATTCATCCTTTCGTGCATATATTGTAAGTGTGGCCCTGGCGCTTTCAGCCGCCAAGGGCTCGCAAAAGTATATTCTTCTAAATCTCGGCCGCCCCGCCATAAATGGTCTGCGCGCGATTGAAGAAGCGGGTCTGGATGGCCGACGGGCCGAACGGATCAGAGAGCGGGGCGAGCGCCTGCCAGCCCTGCTGGTGCCGGTCGAGCATCAGCGTGGCAGACAGGCCCGCCAGATCAGTCGCCAGCGCATCAATTTCTTGTACGGATTCGGTGCAGGCAATTTTGAGCATCGCGGCGGTTGCCATGTCGATCTCTTTTGCCAGCGCGCGCAGGATAGTCGCTTCAATCATGTCCACCCGGATTTCCGCTTCGGAAAGGCGGGCATGGAAGGCTGTGCGCTCTGCGGCTGACAGATTCTGCGTCTCCGCCCGCTTCCGCAGTTTGGCAATGTCGCGGCGCTTGGCCCCGATATGCGCATAAGAAAGGCGCTCATTCTTGAGCAGCACATTGGCATAGTGCCAGCCACGCCCTTCTTCCCCAATGCGATTATCCACGGGCACGCGCACATTATCGAATTCGACGCGATTGAGCTCGGCAGAGCCGTCGATCAGCGGGATGGGGTGAACCGTCACGCCGGGCGTCCGCATGTCGGCACAGATCAGCGAAATGCCATCCTGCTTGCGGGCTTCCTTGGATGTACGGGCAAGGCAGAAAATCCAGTCCGCCCAATGCGCGCCGGAGGTCCAGATTTTCGCGCCGTTCAGCACATAATGATCGCCTTCGCGCACAGCTGAGAGGCGCAGGCTGGCCAGGTCTGATCCCGATTCCGGTTCGGAATAGCCTTGTGCCCAGAAGGATTTGGAATTGAGAATATCAGGCAGCCAGCGCGCCTTTTGATCTTCGGAGCCGAAAGCGCACAGGATCGGGCCGATATAGATGACGCCCATCGGGATGATGCCAGCGGCACCCGCCAGATCCAGCTCGCAATCAAAGATATAGCGCTGCATCGGGCTCCAGCCCGGTCCGCCATCTTCCTTGGGCCAGCTGACGCCCAGCCAACCCTTGGCGTTGAGCGCGGTTTGCGAGGCAATCTGGTCTGCCTTGGAGAGCCGGTCTCCCCGCGCCAGCTTGTCGAGCACCGCGCGCGGATACTCATGCGCGAAAAAGTGGCGCACCTCCTGACGGAAGCTTTCAAGGCTGGCCATGGTTTCGCGCGGCATCGAATTGAGTCTCCTATCATGTTTCCCCAATCATGCAGACGCTACTGCCAAGAGGGAAGGGGAAAACGCGAAAGCCAAGCTACGCAAGGTTGACTCGCGCATGACGAGGCAGGAAGGCTCACGCGATTGGATCAAGCAAGGGAAGAGGATATGGGTCAGTTTTCAGGCAAGGTTGCGGTGGTGACGGGCGCGGCATCGGGCATCGGGCGAGCCGCCGCGATCCGCTTTGCGCAGGAAGGCGCGCGCGTTTTTTGTGCGGACCTCAATCTGGCAGGGGCTCAGGCGGTTGCGGCGGACATTGGCGGCGATGCGGCAGCGCTTCACCTTGATGTTGCTGATTATGCCAGCAATCAGGCGATGGCGGCGCAGGTTATGGAACAGGCCGGGCGGCTCGATATCGCCTTCCTCAACGCCGGACTCTATGGTGCGGCGGACGGCCTGGAAACTGTCGATGAAGCACTTTTTGACAAGCTGATCGCCGTCAATCTGAAAGGGGCCTATAACGGCATCAAGGCTGTGCAGCCGGTGATTGCGGAAGGTGGCGCGGTGATCGTGACGGCTTCTGCCGCCGGGGTCATCGGTCATCCCGCCAACCCGGCCTATTCAGCGGCAAAGCATGGCGTGGTTGGCTTGGTCAAATCCTGTGTGGACGCCTTTGCCGCGCGCGGCGCACGCATCAACGCACTCTGCCCCGGCGGTGTGGAAACGCCGCTGATTGGTGCGCCCGATGTCGCCATAGTCGCGTCCGCCGATCTGCCGCGCGTGCCGCTGCGGGGCATGGGCCGGGCGCAGCATGTGGCCGAAGTCGCACTCTGGCTGGCGAGCCCGGCTTCGGGCTTTATCACGGGGCAGGCACAGGTTCTGGACGCGGCGTTGCTTTCCACCTTCGCGCCGGTGATGCTGCCCGTTGGGCCATAGGATGGACGGGAGAGAGGAGCCGGACTTCCCCTCTCCCGAACCCTCAGCGATGGCGATAAATGGCCCGCTCGTGCGAAAATGCCTTGAAGCCGAATACGCCGTGATAGCTGCCCATACCGCTCTGGTTCACGCCGCCAAAGGGCAGGTTGTTTTCCAGATAGTGCGAGAAGACGCCGTTCACCGTGACCCCGCCCGATGACGTGCGCGACAGGACGGATTCGATGGTCTCTTCATTCGGGCTGTAAACATAAAGTGCCAGCGGCTTGTCTCGCGCTTCGATATAGCTGATTGCCTGATCGAGCGTGTCATAGGTCATCACCGGCAGCACCGGCGCGAAGATCTCATCCTGAAGGATCTTCATCTGAGGCGTGACGTTGGTTAGCATGGTCGGGTGGATGGTGAGATCGGCCTCATCCAGTACGCCACCTGCCGCAACCGTCGCACCCTGAGCCAGCGCATCATCGACCATTGCCTTCACACGATCGAAGTTAGCCTTGTTGACGACCTGCGCAATGGCTTCCTTGCGAATATCGCCGCTCTCCGAATAGAGGTTTTTCGCGACATTCGCCTTGAAGCCGTCCACCAATTGGGCCTGCTTGTCGGGCTTCACAAAAACATAGTCCGGGCAGATGCAGGCCTGGCCGCCATTGAACTGCTTGGCATGGGCGAGCTGTGCTGCAATCTGATCGATATCGGCACCATCATCGATGATGACCGGGGATTTGCCGCCCAGCTCCAACGTGACACTGGCAAGATGCTTCGCCGCTGCTGCCATCACGATCTTGCCGACGCGGGTAGAGCCGGTGAAGAAGATGTGATGGACGGGGAGATCGAGCAAAGCCGTTGCCACGCTCACATCGCCTTCAAACAGCGCCACATCGCGTTCGTCAAAGGCTTCGCGGATGATGGTGGCGGCGATGCGGGCGGTGGCCGGGCAGAGGTCAGTCAGCTTGACCATGCAGCAATTCCCCGCCGCAACCGCTGCGGCAACCGGACCAAGCGTGAGGCCTAGCGGGAAATTCCACGGGCCGAGGATCAGGCACACGCCGCGCGCTTCATAGCGGATTTCCGCCGTGTCTGCCGGGTTCATGGAGGTGGACACCTGTGTCGGCGCCATCCAGCTATCGAGATTGTCGATGTTGCGCTGCACATTGCCGACGATGTTCATCACCTCTGTCACACGGATTTCCGCTTCGGGCTTGCGCGTGTCTTCAAGCACAGCGGCAACAATCTCATCAGCATGAGCCTCTACCGCCGCCTTGAGGCGCGCGAGCTTGGCCTTGCGTTCTTCTGCAGAAGAGGCCTTGGCGGCCCATTGATGCTCTTGCTGGAGCGCGAAAATGCGAGCGATTTCAGGAGCAAGATCGGCGGCGGTGGGAGCGGTTGTGGACATGACAAGCGGGCCTTTTCTGGTTCGCAATTTCGTATGTGATACTTACAGTCTACTGCCCAAAGTCGCATCGCGCGTCAATTGAGCAGTTTGCGGATGCGGCAAAATGCCATCGTCGAGCTGTACCTAAAATCGTTGTTCATGAACGTGTTCGATGTCGCGGAAAATTATTGCCCGATAAACAGCGCTTCGGCGGGCGTGGTACTGCCTTTCGGGGGGCGCTGAGATGCGGCTCCAGCCTCAGACACCGCCCGACCTTCCGCAGCGCTTTCTGTGCCGAGCACATAACGCGCCTTTTCGCGAAGGTGATTCACGTTGTGGAGGCCCCCAAACCCTGCACCGATGACAGCGGCATCGACCTTGTGCGAGCCAGATTTTGGTTCGATTATGTCATGGAGACCGTGAAGGGGCGGCGGGGAAATGGTGCAAGAGCAAGGGCAGGCACCATTGATCAATACGTCGATCTGGCTCACCTTTTCACACGCAGGATGGGGAGGAAATGAAAAGTGGGTGTGCTTGGTCCTGATGATCTGGTGTTCAACAGCGTGCCGGTTTCGCACATTCCTCTGTTTGACCGGCTGGATGCGGTTCGTGCGGCAGGGTTCAAAGGCATTTCGATTGCGGTAGGGGACTATTTCGCATCGCGCGATGCAGGCGTTTCGGCGGCCGAAATCCGGATGCGGATCGACGATGCAGGCCTTGAAGTTGCAGAACTGGAAAGCGTTGGACATTGGCTGCGCAATCATAATGAGGGCGTGGGACCTTATGCCGCGTTCCTCAAGGATCTGACTGTTGAACGCATGGCAGGCATTGCGTCCGAACTGGGTGCGCGTTCGCTGCTGGTGATCGAAATGGCGGGCGTGACGGTGGACATGGAGAGCGCAGGAGACGATTTTGCCACACTGTGCGATGTGGCCGCTGATCATGGCCTGATTGCTCATCTGGAGTGCCTGCTGTTTGGCGGCATTCCGGATCTGGCGGCGGCATGGCAGATCGTGCGCGCGGCAGACCGGCCCAATGGCAAGGTCACGATTGACGCATGGCATCTGTTTCGAGGTGGCTCAACGCTTTCCGAACTCGCAGCGATTCCGGGCCACTTCATCGGCACAGTCCAGCTGTGCGACGCGCTCCGGACTGCGCAGCCAGACGCGCTGGCCGAAACCATGACGGCGCGGCTATTGCCGGGCGAAGGGGAACTTGATCTGGTGGGCATGGTGAGAACGCTCGATGCGATCGGTTCTACGGCACCTATTGGGGTTGAGGTGTTCAACCACAACCTTGCAGACCAGTCCATGACCACTATCGCTCAGAATTGGGCGGATGCCGCGCGTGCCACACTGGCTCAGGCCCGTGCTATCAACGCGTAGCGTCCGTTCTACTGCTCGCGTCTGGAGCAATCGGGATATCTGCCATGATTAGCCGATAACGAGCGTCGCATCAGAAGGCGCGCGCAACGTCCCGCCATGCGCGTTCGAGTGCCTCGCGATGCGCAGGGGCGGCAATGGCAATCAAGGCTGCCGCGCGCCTCCCATAATCGGCCAATCGAAGGTCGGCGATGCCATGCTCTGTGACAACCAGATCAGTGTCAAAGCGCGAAAGCGAAGCCGGGCCATGAGCCGCACCGGGAACGACGATGCGGCTGATCGCTCCCGCAGCAGAAGGCAGCGCGATGATGCGCAATCCGCCCTCGCTTGCGCGAGCGCCGCGCGCATAATCGCTGGCACCGCCCGGCCCGGAGACGAAGCCGCGAGACGAGGATTCGGCATAGACCTGCCCGAAAAGATCGACTTCCATGGCGGAATTGATCGACACCAATCGCTTGGTTCCGGCAAGAAGCGCGGGGTTGTGCGTTACATTTGGCGGACGGAATTCGAAATGCGCGTGGCCCAATGCGGCATAAAGCGCTTCGCTTCCAATGGCGACGCCGCCAATGGCCGACCGTCCCGGGGCAAGCGCTCCGCCATTGAGAAGGTGCAGAACGCCATTGCCGATCAACCCGGAATGTAGCCTGAGATTGCGATGATTGCGCAGCGAATGGAGCACTGCATCTGGCACTTTGCCGATCCCCAATTGGAGCGTGGATCCGTCCGAGATCTGGCTGGCGACATGGTCGGCAATGATCTCTGAGGGGCCATCAGGCATTTCGGCAGCAATTGTCCGAAGCGGCTCCGCCCCCTCAAAATAGGCAGTGAATGCTGAGAAGGGGATGCCCGGATCGCCTGGCGTGCGCGGCATATCTGGGTTGACGTGCGCAATGCGGACCGGAATATCGGGCCATAACTGGGCCGGGAAACTCACTTCGGTGCCGAAACTGCACATGCCGTCTTTATCGGGCGGGCTGACCATCGCGAGAAGTGCAGTGGGGCGTTCCTGCCCGAGGAAGCGGCCCATATCCTGATAACAGAGCGGCAGAAAACGAACGGGGCCGGATCGCGCAATTTTGGGGTCTCTGAAAAAGCTGGTCAACCGCGAACGCGGTCCTGCATCCCAATTCGCGGCGTTGAGGCCAGGGATGAAAACTCCGGTAAAGTCCATATCCTCCAGCGCTGCGCCAGCTCTTGCGACCTCTCCTGAAAGCAATTGGCTTTCGGCCGAGCAGGATGAAACCAACGTCAGGCCTCCGGGGGGGAGGGCTGAGACGAGCGTACCGGACGAAAGGTGAGAAGGGTGGGCCATCATGTATTTTCCTGTTTGGTCGAGCCCTTGTGTGCCGAGGACATGCTTGGGATTAGGCGCGGTCTGGCAAAAAGCAGGGAGGAACAAATCTTCCCGATTTCCGAGGCGCGTTGTTCCAGATCATGCGCTTCATCGGTTTCACGCAAATGCGTGAAAAAAAGTGAATGCCCCGCGCTCACAAGAGGCTCGCCTCTTTGTGTGAGGCGGATGCCGCGATTGGTCCGCTCAACCAGCTAGACGCCAAGATCCGCCTCCATTTTGGCCAGATGCACACTCAACGCAGGGTGCGCTACCGCCAATCGCTGCGCCGCCTTCATCAGGCTGTCAACGTCTGCAATCCCGACGAAATAGCGCAATTGTTTGATGTCCATGGCTACTCTCAATCCCGACCGCACGGCGCATTGCCGGGCTTAACCGACAGTCCGCTACAGCAATTTCGGTCAAGGGTAACGTGTGTGCTGAAACCGCGTCAACCGCCTGAAAATAGCGTCAACTGCTGGCTGCAAAATCAAAAACCCTATTTACACGCAGGCGTCGTCTGGTTTCCCATGCCCATGTCGCGTCCGGAACCAGCCTGAGGAAAAGGCGCGCTCACCCGACTCGCGCGGATCACCGAGCAACCGAATATAAGCTTCGTCGCTGAAATATTGCTCAATTTGCCCAAGAGTTATTGAGCCAGGATCATGCCTTGTGCTTTTTGTCCAATGCCTCACCTCCGGCGCACAAATCAGGCCTTGAGGTTGGCCAGCAACGCCACGAGCGCAGATTGACGATTGACGCCAGTCTTGGCAAAGATTGAGCGCATCTGCACTTTCGCCGTGTTGTAGGCGATGCCCAGATTGGCTGCTGCGTTCACAAGCGAACGGCCCTGCGCAACCTCACTCGCCAGCCTGATTTCCGCTCGCGTCAGCCCCAGCACGTCGCGCAATGCGAGCGGGTCCGCACCCGCCCGTTTGCCGGGCCGTGCCATGAACAGGGCCAGCGCGCCGGTACCGGCATGGATCGCGCTGACGTCCAGCGCGCGCGCGGTGATGATGAGATCGCCATGCCGGGGCCGTTCAATACGGAAGCGGGGAATGGGGGAGGAGGGCACCAGCCCCGCCACGAGGTCAGCCAGTACGCGCTGATGGTCGGGCTTGGCGAGGATCAACTCATCACCGCGCCGCACGATGCCTTCGCGTTCTGCCAGGATGAGTTCGGCAAGCGGATTGATGCTGGCAATGCGGCGGTTCCGGTCGAGGATGACAAGGGCAAGGCCCAAGCCTTCTGCTGTTCCATGAAAGGCCCCGGAATGCGCGCCTGCGAATTGGAGCCGCTCGAAGAGTTGAACGGCAATCCGCAAATGAGGGGCCAGATGCTGGAAGCGCGCATGATCTGCGGGCGTGAAATCCGGCGTGGAATTGTGCCGGGTGAGGCGAAAGCGCGCCTCATACCGCGCGGCATTGACGCGGCCGCCTTTGGCCAATCCAAAGCGAAGGTCCATGCCCAAAACCTGATCGAACCCGGAGGAGCGCATTGCTTCCCGGTATTCGGAATGCGCTTCGGCAGGCAGCCCGGCCATGAAGCTGCGATAAGAGGTGACGACGCTATCGGGCAGGCCCTGATAAGGATCATTGGCAAAGAGATGCCGCGTATAGTTGTCCGCAAATTCAGGGCTGGAACCCGGCGCAACGAAGGTGGCCGGACTGGATTTCCCGGGGGGCGTAATGATCAGCGTTGCATAGCTGGCCTCCATCCATGCGGCGAGGTCTTGCAGAAAGCGCTGCCAAGGCTGAGCCTCATCCAGCCCGCCATAAAGGCTGGCCAGCAAATCGGAGAGGGGATCAGACGTCAATGCGGCCATGGCGCTGCATAGCCTGAACGGGTTATGTCGCCAAGCGCAGGCTCAGCCCGAAATCGTATAGCCGCCATCCACGGCGAGCGTTTGCCCGGTGATCCATTGCGCCGCCGGGCTGGCGAGGAACAGGATCGCATCCGCCACGTCCTGCGGTTCGCCCAGCCGCCCGAGCGGCGTGCGCGCGAGCGTGGGTGCGACGGCTTCATCATGAGCGAACATGCCAGCCGTCATCCGGCTGCGCGTGACACCTGCTGCAACCGCATTGGCGCGGATGCCGCGTGCGCCCCATTGCGCCGCCATCGTGCGGGTCAGGCCAACCAGCCCGGTTTTCGCAGCGCCATAGCCCGGAACAATCGGGATGCCGAAATAGCTGCTCATTGATGCGATGCCGATGATCGACCCGCCACCGGGAACGACACTCTCCGCGAGCAAATCCACGGTGCGGCGCGCCATGCGGAAGGCTGCGAGCAGGAGCATGTTGACCGCCCGGTCGAAAATTTCCGGCTCCCACTCATCGAGCCCGATAGAGGGCAGGGCGAACCCGGCATTGTTGACGAGAATATCCAGCCGTGGAAGGGCGGCGGCAACTGCGTCAATCTGTGTCTTGTCCTCCACATCAAGCTGGAGATAGCGGTAGCCCGTCATATCCGTTTCATAGTCACTCGGCCCGCTGCGTGTGCCGGTTATGGTGACTTGCGCTCCGGCGTCGCGAAACGAAGCCGCAGTTGCTGCGCCAATCCCGCTCGTGCCGCCGGTGACGAGCACATGCGCGCCAGAGAAATCATGTTTTGGTCCCATCAGATCGCCTCCACATCCACCCAACGGCGTTCTGCGGCAGAACGGCGTGCTGCATCAAGGATTGCCTGATTGGCGGCGGCATCGCGGAAATCGCCTGCCGGATCGGGCAAGGGCGGCGGGTGGCCTTCCATCCGCGCCTTCATTTGCGCGAATAATTTGGTGTAGGGGGCTACATCAAATCCGGCGCTGTGCCAGCGGTCCATTTCCGTTTGCACCAGATCGGCATGTTCAAAGGGCACTGGCGCGGGGTTGGCCAGTTCCTCTGGCATCGCGATGCGGCGGGTGCCCTCAATGTCCTTGATCCAGACTTCCTCGGGATCGCCAAACACCGCGCCAGACTGGATCCAGGCACCGCCTTTGGTCCCCGCCACGCGCGTGGCCATCACGATGGGGCCGGGGAAGCATTCGGCGGCCTCCAGCACGCCCCGGCAGCCACTCGCCGTTTCAAACATGAGTGTATAGCAATCGTCAGACGTCATGTCCGGGCGGGCGATGGCGAGCTTGGAGAGGATGGCGTGGACGGCGGCGAATTCACCCACCGTTGAGCGCGCCTGATCGATCATATGCGTGCCGAATGCACCCAGAAAACCGCCGCCCTGAGCTGCATCGGTCCACCAGTCGGCCAGCGTCTCGCGCGGATCGCCGCCGCCCTGATGATAAATACGGTGGAACAGCAACGGCTCGCCAATCGCGCCAGACAGAACCACGCGGCGTAGCAGCGACTGCGCGCTGTCATAGCGAAATTCCGCACCCAGCGCATGGACGATGCCCGCAGCCTCTGCCGCTGCCAACATCGTGCGCGCTTCGGCCAAATCCTTGGCGAAGGGCTTTTCACACATCACGGCGCGCCCTGCTGCAATCGCTTGCATGACGGGGGTAATGTGCGCGTGCGGGGGCGTGGCCACTGTGACGAGCCGAATGGCGGGGTCATCTGCCAGCAACTGCTCCAGATTGTTCGACGCGACTGGAATGCCGAGCGGCGCACTGCGCTGACGCGTCTTCTCCAGATCACGGCCAACAATGGCGCGCACCTCAAATCCGGCATCGCGCAGGGCACGGACATGGGTGAACAGGCCGAAGCCTGTGCCAACCACAACGGCACCAATCGGGGAGGGGGAAGCAGTCATGGTGTAACTCCTGCGCGTTCAATCAACAAATTGACCAGTGAGAATTGCGGCCGCCGTATCGAGCGCTGCAAGGCCATGACGTTCTAGATCAGTCAGAGGCACGCGCCACAGCGTGACCGGCGCTGTCACCTCCGTTTGGACCAGACGGAAGCCCCACAGGCCGCGTTCATGGCCATAGCTGTTGATCCAGTTGCCGGGCAGGCCGGGATCACGTTCCGCAATGATCACGCGCACGGAGCCATCGGCTTGCGCGACATGGCGGTTGTTGTTGATCCAGCCATTTCCATCCTCAAACGTGTCGAGATTTTCCTGCCAGATGTTGCACAGCTGGAAGTTCCAATATTCGCACGGCGGCGGTGTGAATTCGAGGATAAGCGCTTCATCCAGCCCTTTCTCCCACCCGCCAAAGGCGACATGCCTGTCCGGCACACCGCCATTGGAGAGATATTGCGCGCGGCTGAAATCCAGACGGTTGAGGCGGGCGGCGCAACTGCCCGGGGTGCCCCGCCCCCAGGCGCGGCCGCGGTCGGCAGCGAGGTCAAGGAAGCGGCGAAGGAAATCGCGGCCGATCCGGACGTGAAGGACGCCGGCGCGGCGATCGGCAACGCGGGCGCCGAAGCCGCCGATGCGGTCCGGCGCGTCGGGCGTGGTCAGGATGGCGGAGGT
>CALMZE010000178.1 GCA_937870585.1 uncultured Sphingomonadales bacterium
TGGAAATGGGCCTGCCGTGCGGCAAGCACCGCCACGAAGTGGCGGCTGCCCAGCACGAACTCGGCCGCCCCTTCGGCACGCTGACGCAGGCGGCGGATCGTATGCAGGTCTACAAATATGTCGTGCATCAGGTGGCTGCTGCTTATGGCAAGACCGCCACGTTCATGCCGAAGCCTATCAAGGAAGATAACGGCTCGGGGATGCACACCCACTTCTCGATCTGGGAAGGCTCCAAGCCGTTGTTCGCGGGCAATGGCTATGCTGGTCTGTCCGACATGTGCCTGTATTTCATCGGCGGCGTCATCAAGCATGCCAAGTCGATCAACGCCTTCTCCAACCCGACCACCAACAGCTATAAGCGTCTGGTGCCGGGCTATGAAGCGCCCGTGCTGCTTGCTTACTCGGCGCGCAACCGTTCGGCTTCCTGCCGCATTCCTTATGGCGCCGGTGCCAAGGCGAAGCGCGTTGAAGTGCGCTTCCCCGATGCGATGGCCAACCCCTATCTCTGCTATGCGGCGCTGTTCATGGCGGGCCTCGACGGGATCGAAAACAAGATCCACCCCGGCGAAGCGATGGACAAGAACCTTTATGACCTGCCGCCCGAAGAACTGAGCCAGGTGCCGACCGTGTGCGGCTCCCTGCGCGAAGCTCTGGAAAGCCTGGAAGCGGACCACGCCTATCTTCTGAAGGGCGACGTCTTCTCCAAGGAGCAGATCGAAAGCTATATCGAAATCAAGATGGGCGAAGTCGCGCGTTGGGAAATGACGCCGAGCCCGGTTGAATTTGATATGTACTACAGCGCGTAAGGCGCGCTGCGTCAGCAGCGCGCCGGTGCGGGCCAGCGAAAGCGCAGCCCGCATACGCGCTGTCGGCCAGCCTCGCCCAAGCGAGGACTGACCCCGGCCTGCGCCGGGGCAGGCTTACGGGATTGACTCCCGTGACGGGCTGGACAGTATGGAAGGCCTCGGAGCATCCCTCCGGGGCCTTTTTCATCCCCTTGCACTTGCTTTTTCCGCCATTCCCCGCTAACGGCGCAATCCTCAATCCCGCATGGGTGGCACATATCCCGGTGTGACGGCGCAAATCTGTCATTCTCGCTGCCCAGTGGACCAACCGGAAGGAGACTATCCCATGGCGGCACCCACCGTGACGCTGCGCGAGCTGCTGGAAGCAGGCGCACATTTTGGCCACCAGACGCACCGCTGGAATCCGAAGATGAAACCGTACATCTTTGGTGACCGCAACGGCGTGCATATCCTTGATCTTTCGCAGACCGTTCCGCTCTTTGCCCGCGCGCTCGACTTTGTGTCGCAGACCGTGGCTCGTGGCGGCAAGGTGCTCTTCGTTGGCACCAAGCGTCAGGCTGCTGAATCGATTGCCGAAGCTGCGCGTGCCTCTGGCCAGCACTTTGTCAACCATCGCTGGCTCGGCGGGATGCTGACCAACTGGAAGACCATTTCCGGTTCGATCAAGCGCCTGAAGAGCATGGAAGAGACGCTGAACGGCGACACGACCGGCCTCACCAAGAAGGAAGTCCTTCAGATGACGCGCGAACGCGACAAGCTCGAACTGTCGCTGGGCGGCATCCGCGATATGGGCGGCATTCCGGACGTGATGTTCGTGATCGACGCCAACAAGGAAGAGCTCGCCATCAAGGAAGCGAACGTGCTCGGCATTCCAGTCGTCGCGATCCTCGATTCGAACGTCTCGCCTGATGGCATCGCGTTCCCGGTTCCGGGCAATGACGACGCCAGCCGCGCGATCCGCCTTTATTGCGACGCCATCGCGCGCGCTTCCACCAAGGGTGGCGCGCAGGGTGCAGCGGCTCGTGGTGCCGATCTCGGCGCGATGGATGAGCCGCCGGCCGAAGCCGTTCTCGGCGCAGACGCGTAAGCCAGTTCCGTCAGTCCCGCGCAAGCGGGACTCCAAGCGCACTGTAGTGTGAACTTGTTCGCAAATGCGTGCTTTTTGGACCCCCGCCTATGCGGGGGTGACGTTTTGAAACAGAAGGAATCGAACAATGGCAGACATTACTGCTGCAATGGTGAAAGACCTGCGCGACAAATCCGGCGCGGGCATGATGGATTGCAAGAAGGCGCTTGCCGAAACCAATGGCGACATCGAAGCCGCGATGGACTGGCTGCGTGCCAAGGGCATGGCAACCGCTTCCAAGAAGTCCAGCCGCACGGCGGCCGAAGGTCTGGTCGGCGTTGCTGTCAGTGGCACCAGCGGTGTTGCGGTTGAAGTGAACTCTGAAACCGATTTCGTCGCCAAAAACGAACAGTTCCAGTCCTTCGTGCAGAATGTCGTCCAGATCGCGCTTGCAGGTTCGGACGATGTGGAAGCGCTCAAGGGCGCGGCCTATCCGGGCGGCGGCACTGTTGCCGAAGCGCTGACGGAAAACGTTGCCTCGATCGGTGAAAACCAGACGCTGCGTCGCGCCAAGAAGCTGTCTGTGTCGCAGGGCGTGGTCTATTCCTATGTCCACAACGCGGTTGCACCGGGCATGGGCAAGATCGGCGTTCTCGTCGCGCTCGAATCGGCGGCTCCGACCGACAAGCTCGAAGCGCTCGGCAAGCAGTTGGCCATGCACGTGGCCGCAGCCTTCCCGATTGCGCTCGACGAAACCGGGGTTCCGGCTGAAACGATCGAGCGTGAGCGTTCGATTGCGCAGGAAAAGGCTGCCGAAAGCGGCAAGCCCGCAGAGGTTGTCGCCAAGATGGTCGATGGCGCTGTCGCCAAGTTCCTCAAGGAAAATACGCTGATCAACCAGCTGTTTGTGATCGATGGCAAGACCAAGATTGCCGACGTGGTGGCAGCCGCTGGCAAGGAAGCCGGTTCGCCGATCGTGCTGAAGGACTATGTCCGCTTCCAGCTGGGCGAAGGCATTGAGAAGGAAGTCAGCGACTTCGCGGCTGAAGTTGCCGCCACGGCTGGCGTCAACAAGGGCTGAGCCCCTTTCTAATGCTTGTGAGTGGCGCGTACCCGCATTAGGGTGCGCGCCGCTTGCATATTCAAAGACCCGAACAGAAAGTCCCCCTATGTCCCGCCCCGGCTTCAAACGTGTTCTGCTGAAGCTGTCTGGCGAAGTGCTGATGGGGGATCAGGCCTTTGGCATTGATCCCGACACAGTGGCCCGTGTGGCAGCCGAAGTGAAGGCGGCCAAGGATACAGGGCTGGAACTCTGCCTTGTCATCGGCGGCGGCAACATCTTCCGGGGCATGGCCGGGGCCGCCAAGGGCATGGACCGGGCGCAGGCCGATTATATGGGGATGCTCGCCACGGTCATGAACGCGCTCGCCATGCAGAATGCGCTGGAGCAATTGGGCGTGCCGACCCGCGTTCAATCGGCCATCGAGATGGACAAGGTGTGCGAGCCGGTGATCCGCCGCCGCGCCGAACGCCATCTGGAAAAGGGCCGCATCGTCATTTTTGCAGCGGGTGTGGGCGCGCCCTATTTCACTACAGATTCCGGTGCGGCGCTGCGGGCTGCCGAAATGAAGTGCGACGCGCTGCTCAAGGGCACCTCGGTCGATGGCGTTTATGATGCCGATCCCAAAAAGGTTCCCACCGCCACACGCTATGAGACGCTGAGCTATGACCGCGTCCTGTCTGACAATCTCAAGGTGATGGACGCCAGCGCCGTTGCCCTGTGCCGCGACAATGCCATTCCGATCGTCGTCTTCTCCATCCGTGAACAGGGCAACATCCTGAAGGTTCTCGATGGCAGCGGAACGCGCACGATCGTTCAGACCGAAGGGAAGTAAACATGCCAGCCTATAACAAGAGCGATCTCGAACGCCGGATGCACGGAGCGGTGGAATCGCTCCAGCACGATCTGAACGGCCTGCGCACAGGCCGCGCGAACACCTCGCTACTCGATCCGATCCAGGTTGAGGTCTATGGCTCCAACATGCCGCTCAATCAGGTGGCGACGGTTTCCGCGCCGGAACCGCGCTTGCTTTCGGTGCAGGTGTGGGACCGTTCGAACGTGACGCCGGTTGAAAAGGCGATCCGCAACGCCGGGCTTGGCATCAACCCGATCACCGATGGTCAGAACATCCGCCTGCCGATCCCGGACATGACCGAAGAGCGCCGCAAGGAACTGGCCAAGCTGGCATCCTCCTATGCCGAAAAGGCGAAGGTCGCCGTCCGCAACGTGCGCCGTGATGGTAATGACGACCTCAAGACCGATGAAAAGAAGAAGGAAATCGGCGAAGATGAGCGCAAGCGCGGTGAAGCCGAAGTCCAGAAGATGACTGACGCGACGATTGCCGAGATTGACGCAGCGTTTGCCGCGAAGGAAAAGGAAATCCTCGGCAAGTGAGTGTCTTGCGGGCCACTTCAACACCGCTCGTGCTGAGCCTGTCGAAGCACTGTCTTTGCTGTGCTCCGGAGCGAGAAGGAAGGGCAGCCCTTCGACAAGCTCAGGGCGAGCGGCGTTAGGGTTCAGGTCCGGGCTATGACTGTAAACACATCACCCCGTCATGTCGCCATCATCATGGATGGCAATGGCCGCTGGGCCAAAAAGCGCCTGCTGCCGCGCATGGCGGGGCACAAAAAGGGCGTGGAGACCGCCAAGCAGGTGGCCTATGCCGCGCTCGATCTTGGGATCGAGGTGCTGACGCTCTACGCTTTTTCCACCGAGAACTGGTCGCGACCGGAAGAGGAAGTGAGCGGCCTGATGGGCCTGCTCAAAATCTTCATCCAGCGCGACGTGCAGGAATTGTCAGCTCGCGGTGTCCGGCTGAAGGTGATCGGCAATTGGCGGGCGCTCGCCCCCGATCTGGCAGAGCTGATCGCGGACGCGCTGGAGAAAACGGCGGGCAATACGGCCTCCACGCTGGTGATCGCGCTCAACTATGGCAGTCAGGCGGAAATCACAGCGTCGGTGCGGGCGCTGGCGGCGCAGGTGAAGGTCGGCACGCTGGAGCCGGATGCCATCACGGCAGACGATATCGCGCAGGGGCTCGAAACAGCCGATCTGCCGCCACTCGATCTGCTGATCCGCACATCGGGCGAAGTGCGCCTCTCCAACTTCCTGCTGTGGCAGGCGGCCTATGCGGAGATGCTGTTTGTGGACACGCTCTGGCCTGATTTCGGGAAGACGGAACTGGCCGCCGCCGTCAAAGGCTTTGGGGAGCGCGAACGGCGCTATGGCGGCCTGTGACAGGCGCGGCGGCTCCCAAGAAATCTGATCTCGGCGTTCGGGCGGCCTCTGCCCTTGTCATGGTGGCGATTGTGGGCGTGGCGCTCTGGCTCGGCGGCTGGTGGTTCAAGGTGCTGGTCGGCCTGATCGGCTGGGGCATGATCGTTGAGTGGGTGCGCCTGATCATCAAACAGCCCGTCAGCCCGCTCGCGCGGCTCGCCTTCAATCTGTTCGGGCTGGTCTATATCATCGGGGCCGTGTGGGGTCTGCTGACGGTGCAAGGGAGCATGGGGGCTCTCGGCACATTGGCCGTGATGGCGCTTGTGTGGGCGACCGACATTGGCGCCTATTTTTCCGGGCGGACGATTGGTGGACCCAAGATCGCGCCCGCTATCAGCCCGTCCAAAACCTGGGCCGGGCTGGGCGGTGGCATGGTGGCGGCTGTGCTGACCTTGTGGCTGATGAAGAAGCTCGAACTGCTCTCTGTCACCGATACGATGGGCAACAGCTATTTCATCCAGATTTCATCCTGGACAGGCGCTCTCGTAGCGGTTCTGGCGCAGGTCGGAGACTTTTTTGAAAGCTGGCTGAAACGCAGGGCAGGGGTGAAGGATAGCGGATCGCTGATCCCCGGTCATGGCGGCTTGCTGGACCGTCTGGACGGGCTGTTGCCAGTTTTGATCCTCGCCGGGCTGCTGCTCCATTGGCAAACGGCATGAGCCGCCGCACCGTTTCCGTCTTTGGCGCGACCGGCTCGATCGGCGATTCGACGCTTGATCTGGTGTGCCGCAATCCGCTGGAATTCGAAGTGCTGGCGTTGACGGCGCACAGCAATGTGGAGGCGCTCGCCAAGGCCGCGCGCGCGACGCAGGCTAAGCTGGCGGTGATCGCGGATGAAGCCCGTTTTGCTGAATTGAAAGCGGCGCTCGCCGGAAGTGGCACGCAGGTTGCAGCCGGGGCAGATGCCTTGATCGAAGCGGCTGAACTCGGCGCGGACTGGACGATGGCGGCGATTGTCGGCTGTGCCGGGCTGGCTCCGGCGATGGCTGCGCTCAAGACCGGCAAGACGCTCGCGCTCGCCAACAAGGAATCGCTCGTTTCGGCGGGTGACCTGATGATGTCCGCAGCGCGAGAGGCAGGGGCGACGCTGCTCACGGTCGATTCCGAACATAATGCCATCTTCCAGTGCATGGACCGGACCGCCCCCAAGGCTGTGCGGCGGATCATCCTGACGGCGAGCGGTGGGCCGTTCCGCGAATTTGGCGCAAACGCCATGGCGACGGTGACGCCCGATATGGCGGTCAAGCATCCCAATTGGGACATGGGGGCCAAGATCAGCGTCGATTCCGCAACGATGATGAACAAGGGGCTGGAGGTGATCGAGGCGCATCATCTCTTCGCGCTGCCGTCATCGCAGATTGATGTGCTGGTGCACCCCCAATCGGTGATCCATTCGATGGTGGAATATGTCGATGGCTCGGTGCTGGCGCAGCTTGGCACGCCAGATATGCGCACGCCCATTGCCCATGCGCTTGCCTGGCCTGAACGGATGGAAACGCCGGTTGCTTCGCTCAATCTCGCGCAGGTTGGGCGGCTCGATTTTGAAGCGCCCGATCCTGTACGATTCCCCGCGCTGCGGCTCGCGCGCGCGGCGATGGAAGCAGGCGGAGCGGTGCCCGCGATCCTGAATGCTGCGAATGAAGTGGCTGTCGCCGCGTTTCTCACCCGGCGTGTCGGTTTTACGGCGATTGCCGCGATTGTGGAACAGGTGATGGACCGCTATGAAGCGGCTCCGCCATCATCCATTGCTGAGGTGCTGGCGGTTGATTCCGAGGCGCGGCGGATCAGCGCCGCAGTGATCGAAAGCGAGTTTGCGTGAGCGGTTCCCCCGGCTTCTTCTATACCATCTTGTGGTTTCTGGTCGCCATTGGCCCGCTCATCTTCATCCATGAATTGGGGCATTTCCTCGTGGCGCGCTGGTGTGGCGTGCAGATTGAGGCCTTTTCCATCGGTTTTGGCCGCGAAATTGCCGGGTGGACGGACAGGCACGGCACGCGCTGGAAAGTGGGCTGGATGCCAATGGGCGGCTATGTCCGCTTTGCCGGCGATTGGGATGCGGCCAGTCAGGCCGATGGCGCGTGGCGCGATCTGCCCGAAGAAGAGCGCGCGCGGACCTTTCATGCCAAGCCGGTTTGGCAGCGTGCGCTGATTGTTTCGGCAGGGCCTGCTGCCAATTTCCTGGCCGCGATCCTGATCTTCATGGGTCTGTTTGCCGCAACCGGCATTCAGGTGACGCCACCCGTCATTTCGGCTGTTGCGCCAGACAGTGCAGCGGCCTCAGCGGGGTTCAAGGCAGGTGACCGGATCGTCGCCATGGATGGCCGCGAGATCGACGATTTTTCCGATATCAGCGATCATGTGCGGCTCCGCGCCAAACAGGCGGTCGCCTTCACGGTTGTGCGCGATGCGGTGAAGATGGACATCATCGCCACGCCGCGCAGCGAAGTGTTCGTTAGCCGCTTCGGCACCAAGGCCGAATTTGGCCTGCTCGGGATCGGTTCAGTCCGCCCTGAAACGGTCTTCCCGGCCTGGTATCAACTGCCGGTCGAAGGCGTGAAGGCGACAGCGGCCACGGTGCGTTCGATGGTCGATGGGCTGAGCCGCATCATTATGGGCTATATCTCGGTCAAGGAACTGGGCGGGCCGGTGATGATGGCGCGTATGTCTGGCGAAATCGCGACGATGGGGTGGGAACCCTTCATTCTGTTCGTTGCGGCGATTTCGATTAATCTGGGATTCATCAACCTGTTGCCAGTTCCCGTGCTGGATGGTGGCCATTTGCTCTTCTGCGGAATCGAGGCGTTGCAGCGCAGGCCGGTCAGCAACCGCACGCAGGAATGGGCCTATGGCGCTGGCTTCGCGCTGGTTGTCGGGTTCATGGTGATGGTAACATTCAACGATTTCATTCGCTTCGGCTGGTTCAGCCGTCTAGGCGACTTGATTGGTTGACCCGGTTCGGGCAGGGCAACAGCAGGAAAGCGCAATGGCAGGAAAAGTCTCACCCGTGAAGCAAAGTCACACCCCGCATACCCGCCGTTTTGCGGCCTCGCTCATGGTGGGGACGGCTCTGATCGTGCCAACCTCTGTCGCGTTCGCGCAGGATGTGGCTGCGCCCGTTGCGACGGCGTCGACCATCCGGTCCATCGCGGTCTCCGGTTCGCAGCGTCTGGAGCCGGATACGATCCGATCCTATGTGAAACTGCGTGCTGGTGCCGCCTATTCAACGGAAAGCCTCGATCAGGCGATCCGCGACCTGTTTGAGACCGAGTTGTTTCAGGATGTGCAGATCCGCGACAATGGCGGCGATCTCATTATCGAAGTGCGCGAAAATCCGGTGATCAACCGCATCGTTCTGGATGGCAACAAGCGCCTGAAGGAAGACAAGATCAACAAGGAGATCAAGGTCGCACCGCGCCAGATCTTCACGCGATCCAAGGTCCGTGCGGACGTGAACCGCATCATAGAACTCTATCGCCGTCAGGGCCGTTTCGGTGCGACTGTTGAGCCCAAGATGGTGATGCTTGATCAGAATCGCGTCGATGTGGTGTTTGAAATCACCGAAGGGCCGAAGTCAAAGGTCCGCCAGATCAACATTATCGGCAATGAGGTGTTCAAGGACAAGAAACTGCGCGGCGAAATGGCCACCAAGACGACGGGTCTCACCAAGGTCTTTTCATCGGGCACCAGCTATGACGCGGACAAGCTGCAATATGACCAGTCCAAGCTGCGCCAATTCTATCTGACCAAGGGCTATGCCGATTTCCGCGTGATTTCTGCCGTTGCGGAACTGACGCCCAACAAGCGCGATTTCATCATCACCTATGTGGTGGAAGAGGGTGAGCGCTACAAATTTGGCGACATCGCGGTGGAAAGCGAATTGCGCGATTTCAAGCCCAAGGTGGAAGCCATCCCCTTCAAGAAGGGGGATTGGTATAACGCCAAGACGGTGGAAGACACGGTGGAAAGTCTCACCGAATCTGCCGGTCTGTTCGGCTATGCCTTTGCCGAAGTGAATCCGAATTTCGAGCGGGACAAGGATGCCCGCACCATGTCCATGACGTTCAACGTGGGCGATGCGCCGCGCGTCTATGTCGAGCGGATCGACATTAACGGCAACACGGTGACGCAGGACAAGGTGGTGCGCCGCGAATTCCGTCTGGCGGAAGGCGACGCCTTCAACAGCTTCCAGGTCAAGCGCTCGTCTGACCGTATCCAGAGCCTCGGCTTCTTCCAGGAAAAGCTGGAGATTGAGCAGAAGCCCGGTTCCGCGCCAGACCGCATCGTGCTTGAAGCCAATGTGGAAGAAAAGAATACGGGCGAGCTTCAGCTTTCCGCCGGTTTCTCCTCGCTGGAAAAATTCATCCTCAGCTTCTCGATCCGCCAGCGGAACTTCCGAGGCAAGGGGCAGGAACTGCGCGCAGGCATCAACTATTCCAACTATTCCAAGTCGGTCGAGCTGGGCTTTACCGAGCCCTATCTGTTTGATCGCAACATCGCGCTTGGCGTCGATCTGTTCCGGCGCGATTACAACTCGTTCAATTTCATCAACAACAACCGCAACACCACCTATCAGCAGGTGACCACGGGTGGTCAGGCGCGCATCGGCGTGCCGCTGACCGAGTTCTGGTCGCTCGCCGGGCGCTATGGCCTCAACTATGATGAAGTCTCGCTCGACAAGCAGACCTTCTTCTTCAATGGCGCGTGCGATCCATTGCTGGCCGGGCGTTATCTGTGCGACGCGGTGGGCAATCGCATGACGTCGTCCATCGGCTACAGTCTGGTGTTCGACAATCTCAACAACCGCATCCGCCCGAGCAAGGGGCAGCGCTTCATCTTCAGCCAGGATTTTGCCGGGCTGGGCGGAAGCGTGAAATATCTGCGCACACGTCTGGATGCGGCCAAATATTGGCGTGTTCTGGGCAACTTCATTTTCTCGGCAGGCGCTGAGGCCGGGCATATCATGCCATTTGGCAAGAGCCGAGGGGCAGGGGTGGATCGTATCCGCCTGACCGACCGCTTCTTCCTGGGCGAGCCCGAAATGCGCGGCTTTGACATTCGCGGCATCGGCCCGCGCGTGGTGCGCCAATTCTATGATGCCAATGGCGCACTCGTGACGGCCCGCGATCAGGTTTCGGACGACTCGCTGGGCGGTCGCTATTATTACAAGGGCCGTCTGGAGCTTGAAATTCCGCTTGGTTCTGGTGCCCGCGAAATGGGCCTGCGCCCGTCCTTCTTCCTCGATGTCGGCTCGGTCTGGGGTGTGAAGAAGCCGCAATTGTTGGGGTCCGCGCGCAACACGTCACCCAACGTCTCGGTGATCTTTACGGACACCAACGCGGATGGAAAGCTGGATCCGATCGTGCGGCCCGTCAAGGATACGGCAGGCAATCCGCTCTATACTGTCGTGGATACGACCAGCGCGGATTTGGGCAAGACAACGACCTGTCTCACCGGCTATTCCGGCACGGCAGGGGGCACCTGCGTGGGCACCTTTGCCAACACGGCTCTGGCGAACACGATCAACCCGTTCGAAGAATTCTATTTTGGCGACACATGGAAGCCGCGCCTTTCGGTCGGTTTCGGCGTCAACTGGAACTCGCCTTTCGGTCCGTTCAGGATTGATATAGCCAAGGCTCTGCTAAAAGAGCCGGGCGATGATACCAAGCTCATCACTTTCAACGTAGGAACCCAATTCTGATGAAGACGATTTTCAAGGCTCTGGCGCTCGCATCGGTCGCCACCACGGGTGTTGTGGCACTGGCTCCGGTTGCGTCTGCGCAGGCCGTTCAGGGGCTCGGCGTTGCCGATCTTGACGATGCCGTCGCCAAATCGAATGCTGCGGTGCTGGCGGCCAACCAAATCAAGATCACGCACAAGGCCACGATTGACGCCGTTGATGCGCGCACGCAGGTGCTGAACAATGAATATCGCACAATGGTGCAGGCCTATCAGACTGCCCAGCGTGCCCCCACGCCGAATGAGGCTGCGCTGAAGCAGCAGGCTGCGGCCATCCAAAAGAAGCAGCAGGACGCACAGGCCGAGCTTCAGACCATGGCCCGACCTTACTCGCTGGCAGAAGCCTATGCGATGGATCAGATTCGCGCCAAGCTGGAACAGGCCGTTCGCAACGCGATGACCAAGAAGCGCGTTTCTGTGCTGCTTCAGCCCAATGCGCTGATCCTGCCCGCACCCTCGGCAGACATCACCAATGACGTGGTTGCCGAACTCAACGTGCTGGTGCCCAATGTCAGCATTACGCCGCCTGCTGGCTGGCCGAACAACCTGCCCGGAGGCCCTGCCCCTGCTGGAGCGCCTGCCAAGCCCGCTCCTCAGCCGCAGAGCCGCTAAGTCCGGTGTCTGAAGACGTTGTGACAAAGGGACCGCTCGATATTCGGGCGGTCCTCGCGGCGCTCCCGCATCGCTATCCCATGCTGCTGGTGGATCGCGTGGAAGAGATTGTCGTCGACAAGTCGATCCGCGCGATCAAGGCCGTCAGCTTCAATGAAGGCTTCTTCCAGGGGCATTTCCCCGGTCGTCCGATCATGCCGGGCGTGCTCATCGTGGAAGCTCTAGCGCAGGCGGCGGGTGTGCTCGCTGTCGAATCGCTTGGGCTCTCCGGATCGGGCAAGCTCGTCTATTTCATGGCGATTGACGGAGCCAAGTTCCGCACGCCTGTAGAGCCGGGCTGTTTGCTGTCGCTTGAGGTCGAATTCGTGCAGAAGCGCGCAAGCGTTTGCAAGTTTGCAGGGCGGGCGCTGGTGGATGGCAAGCTAGCCGCAGAAGCCAATTTCACGGCCATGATTGCGGACCCGCCCGCAAACTGAACCTTGCCTTTTGCGCGCGCTGAGGCTATCGGCGCGCTTTCTATCCTCAGGCTGGTCGGAACCAGCCGCTTTTGGAGCATGATCGATGAAAGCCAATACCCATCCCGACTATCACTTCATCACTGTGAGGATGACCGATGGCACCGAATTCCAGACCCGCACGACATGGGGCAAGGAAGGCGATGTGATGACGCTTGAAATCGATCCCACGTCTCACCCGGCTTGGACCGGCGGCAATTCGCGTCTGCTGGATGCCGGTGGTCAGGTGGCCCGCTTCAACAAGCGCTTTGGTGGTCTTACCCTCAAAAAGGGCTGAGCGGCCTCCCATTGCTGAACGAAGAAGCCGTCCGCAAGGGCGGCTTTTTGTTTGGGAGTGCGAAGCGCGCGCGATGTGTTCCGGCCTTGTGCGGGCCTGGCAAGCATGGCCTTGCAACGCCACAGGGCTCCGGCCTTCGGTACCCATCCGGCGGGTCCCGCCTTGTGGATGAGGTAAGCGACCGGTCTTAAGTG
>CALMZE010000179.1 GCA_937870585.1 uncultured Sphingomonadales bacterium
TCGGCGAACTTGTTGACCATGTCCTGATCGATCAGCAACCAGTCGGACACGCCGACTTCCTTGCCGACCATCGACAGAAATTCTTCTTTGGACACTGCTGGCATGGCAATCCTTCCTGTTTTCTGGTTCGCCCCCTGCCTGTGGGCCGAACGGGTTGCGGGTGTGCGCCGCGCGGGCGACTAAGCTCACAAGAAAGGATGGCCCCGGCAATGTCAATCGCCGGGCATCAGGGCAGGGCCTAGCGGTCTGATGCGCTCCGCCCCGGATCAACCCAAGGCATGACCAGCGTCCCGTCCGGTGCCGCCGTATAGGTGGTCTGGGTGGGGTAAGCGAAGGCCAGTCCATGTTCGGCAAAGCAGGCCAGTATCCCGCGATTGGCGGCGTCTTTGAGCATCAGGATTTCGCCCTGTTCCTCTGCACGGACATCATAGACCAACTGCACATCAAGGCTGGATGCACCAAAGCTGTCCACGCCCGCCCGCACAAAGCTGCATCCCGGCGCGGCGTTGATCGCCGTTTCCAGCAGGGCCGGAAGCTGCGCGAGCTGGGCAGGGGGCGTGCTGTAGACAAGGCTGAGCGGCTGGACGATGCGCCGCGTTTCCAGCCGCGTGAAATTGCGCAATTCCTTGTTCAGCAAATTGCCATTGGAAATGATGATTTCCTCGCCCGTCAGGCTGCGGATGCGTGTGGATTTGAGGCCGATCCGCTCGACCGATCCGGCATTCTGATCCCAGCGGATGACATCACCTTTACGAAACGGCTTGTCGAACAGGATGGTGAGCGCGGCGAACAGGTCTGAGAAAATGCCTTGCGCGGCAAGGCCGATGGCAATGCCGCCAATGCCCAGCCCCGCAATCAGGCTGGTCACGTCCACGCCCAGATTGGCGAGGATCAGGATGACGGCGACAGCGGCAATGCCCGCGCTCAGCAGCACGCGGATCAGGCTCATTGCGCTGCCAAGACTGCCTGCCGGATCAGCCTCGGCGGCTTTGAGCTCAACCGCGCCCAGCACCAGCTTGCGCAGGATCAACGCCGCCTGAAGGACAGCGGCGACAAGGAAGATGCGCGCAACCGGCGTGGCCAGTTCAGGCGGGGCAATCGCCACGCCGGTGACGATGCGGATGGCAAGGATCGCCATGAACCAGATGCGCATCGCCCCGATGGCGCGACCAATGACGCCGCGCCAGCTTTCGCGCGCCTTGGGGGCGTTGGCCCAGCGATTGCCAAGCCAGCGGATGAGCGTGAGCGCTGCCAAAATTCCCGCCGCCATGATCGCCGCCACGGCAATGCGCGAGCCATGATTGGCGAACCAGTGGGTCAGATCGGCCCAGCCAGAGGCGATCTGAACGGCAATGGGGGGATCAGCAGACATGGACGCGGGCTAACCTCTCAGCCCGCTTATGTCCATGCCGGGCGGTTGACGATGGCCTCCTGCTGCTTTTGCACCAGTGGGCTCCAATGCGCTTCGGCATCGCGGCGGCGGGCATAGGTATCCAGCCCGATCTGCAAGCCGACCAGCATGTAGACAAAGGGTTGGAACGCGATGCCCACAAAGGCTGCACCCACCATATAGATGATGTGGCCGTGCTGGAGTGCTTCGGCGAGCGCGCCGATCCATTGCCCGTCATCCAGATCACGTTTGCGCCAGGCGCGGCGGACAAATTCCATGCGGACGATGCCGATTCCGTGGATCAGCAGCCAGAGCACAAGCCCGGGATAGCCCTGTTCACCCAGCATTTCGAAATAGCTGCTGTGATAGGCGCGCGACTGATCTTCCACGACCTGCTTTTCAATCGTTTCGGAGCCGCCGGCTTCTTCCACCTGCGTCTTTTCGATGCGGAGCTTGTTGCCGCGATAGGCATCAAAGCCGCCGCCAAACGGGTGATCCTTGGCATAGTCCCAAGTCCAGGCCCAGACGGCAAGGCGGGTGCCTGCGGACTGGTCTGCCTTGTGGTTCTTGATCGTGTCCATACGCGCGGTGAAGCTCTGCGGCAGGAAGGGGATGGCGATCGCACCCAAAGCCAGCGCGAGGAAGATGTAGGTGAAGCGCCGTTTGGCACTGCGTAGCGCCAATATGGCGAGCACCCCGATACAGACCAGCCCGGTGCGGGCTTCGGTGCCAATCGGCATCAGCAGGCTCGCAAAGATCAACGCATAAGAGAAGAGCGAGACTCGCCAGTCAGTCGGGAAAATCGTGCCATACTTGCGCAGAAACAGGATCAGCGGAATGATGGCGATGGCGACTGTGGAGATGATGCTCGATTCATAAAGGCCGGTATTGTTTGTCACCATCAGGTTGAGCACGCCATAGCCGCCACCTGATGCCAAAGTCTTGATGCCGCCCACGATGATGATGGTGGCGGCAGACAAGACCATGAACAGCGCCAACGCCTCGATCCGCAACCGCGTGCGCAGGGTGAGTGGCAGGAAGATTGCAAAGGCAAGCGATTTCCAGACCCATGACCATTTCTCTGCTGCGTTGATGGGGAAATCGGCGGTGGTCGTCGTGATACCGCAATAGAGCAGCAGCAGGAAGATCAGCCCTTGCCGTGGTGCAAAGCGGGAATCACCTTTGTCATCCGCAATCAGCCAGCCGAGAACGGCAAGCGCAACCGCCATCAGCGAAATCGGAACCGAATTGAGCAGCAAATAGGTCAGACGCTGCGGGGCGACGATGTCGATATAGGCATAAGTCAGCACGAACAGAAACGGCCGCTTGAAGCCGAACAGGAACAGCAGCCCCAGAAAGCCGACAAAGGCCAGATCACGCATGGCGCTTGCCCAGGAAGGACTTGGGCGCTTCTTCGATGTGACGGGGCGGAGCCTCCTTATCAAGGTCGCGCCGCATAAGCAGCTTCAGCGCTGCCAGCATCATCAGAAAGTGAGTCAGCCCTAGGGCGAAATTGTCGATCATGGGTCCGGTCCGTGACGGTCGTTGCCCCTTCTAGCGCAAGCCGGTTGACGCGACGTTAAGGGTTGCCGGGCATAAACAGGCGATACGAATTTGCCTGAAAAAGGGGAAATGTGCCCGTGCGTATCCTGCATGTCCTTGATCACAGCCTGCCGCTGCACAGTGGTTACACCTTCCGGACGCGTGCCATATTGAAGGCGCAGCAGGCGTTGGGATGGGATGTGGCCTGTGTGACGAGCGTGCGTCATTCAGCATCAGGCCCGGCCTTTGAGCAAGTGGACGGGCTGGACTTTTATCGCACGCCCCCGATTGATCCAGCGCCCTCTCCCATTGGCGAGTGGCGTGAGATTGGCGCACTCGCCGCGCGGACCGAGGAATTGGTGAAGCAATTCCGCCCCGATGTGCTCCACGCGCATTCGCCGGTGCTCACCGCTCTGGCAGCAGAGCGCGTGGCGAAGCGGCACAATCTGCCTTTGCTCTATGAAATCCGCGCCTTCT
>CALMZE010000180.1 GCA_937870585.1 uncultured Sphingomonadales bacterium
AAGCCTTGAATCAACCACCGAGTCTAACGTCAACCAATTTGTCCACGCCGCCTAATCGACCAGTTCGCCTTTGCAGCGTTCGTCTGGAAGATCGCTGCCCGAATGAACATTGCCCCAATCAATCATTGGCAAAGACCAGCGGATTTGTGCGCGCAGCATCGCTTCCATGTCATCTGCGCCCATCTGCGCCGCAACCGCCCGCTTGTTGAGCAGGCTGACAAGAACGCGTTCGCGCGTCAGGCTTGCCGCAGCGTCCTTGCGGCCGCTTTGCAATGCGCGTGCGAAACGGATTCCGATCAATGACATGGTTCAAGGTCCTTTGCGTCCCGAAAAAACTGGGGAAGCCAGACCTTCCCTCTATCAGGCGCGACTCCCCAATTGGCAAACGAGGCCGGTTAATTGCCAATTAGCCGTGTCTGTGATGCGGAGCCGCTTGCGTGTCGCTCTGCCGGGGCTAGAAGAAGGGGTGGAGCAGGAGATTTATTGAGGATTTTATCCGCATGGCCGAAGACCGCGACGATCAAGCCGAACCCTTCATTGCTCCGCTCGCTGCGTGGCAACATGCGCTCGACGCCTGGGGTGGCGCGCTCGCGCCGCTCGCTAAGGCCGGGCGTTCGAAACTCAACCCCAAGGATCGCCGCTTTTCCGGCGAGGATTGGGAACATCCCGTTTTTGATCTGATGCGGCAGGGCTATCAGGTCATGTCTGATTATATGCTGGGCGCGGCGGACTCGCTGGAGAATCTTTCGGCAGACGAAAAGGCGAAGATCCAGTTTGCCGTCCGCTCGGTGGTGGAATCGATGAGCCCCGCCAATACCCCGTTCACCAATCCGGTGGCGCTCCGCAAGGCTGTGGAGACCAAGGGCGCAAGCCTGATGACGGGGATGCAGCATATGATGGCCGATATGCAGCGCGGCCAGCTGACGCATACCGATCCCAATGCCTTCCGGCTGGGCGAGAATATCGCCGCGACGCCGGGCAAGGTTGTTCACCAGACCGCGCTCTATCAGCTTGTGCAATATTCGCCTGCGACCGAGGCCGTGCTGGAATCCCCGCTGGTCATCTTCCCGCCGTGGATCAATCGCTTCTATATCCTCGATCTGACGGCGGAGAAGAGCTTCATCAAATGGTGCGTTGATCAGGGCATCACCGTGTTCGTTGTCTCCTGGAAGTCGGCCGACGCTTCGATGCGCGATGTGGTGTGGGACGATTATATCGCCTCGCAGGTCGATGCGATCGACACGGTGCGCGATCTGCTCGATGTGCCGAGTGTCCACACCATTGGCTATTGCGTGGCGGGCACGACGCTTGCTGCAACGCTTGCCTTGCTCTGGGCCAAGGGGGAAAAGCAGGCGGCGCGTGTGAAGAGCGCGACCTTCTTTACCGCGCAGGTGGATTTCACGCGCGGCGGCGATTTGCTCCACTTTATCGACGATTCACAGATGAAGATGCTCGAAGCGCTCGGTGCGCAGGGCTATATTGACGGCCGCTACCTTGCTGCCACCTTCAACCTGCTGCGTGGCAAGGATCTGATCTGGAGCACGGTGGAGAAGAATTACCTGCTGGGTGAACCTTACCCGGCCTTCGATCTTCTCCATTGGAATGGCGATGTCACCAATTTGCCGGTGACATGGCACAAGCAATATCTGGAAGATCTGTACCGGGACAACAAGCTGGTCCAGCCCGGCGCCATTTCCGTGCTGGATACGCCCGTGGACCTGAGGGCCGTCAAGACGCCCAGCTATATTCAGGCGGGCCGCGAAGATCATATTGCGCCTGCGGAAAGCGTCTTCAAGTTGACGCAGCATTTCACCGGGCCGCTCAAATTCCTGCTGGCGGGATCGGGCCATATCGCGGGCGTGGTCAATCCGCCCTCCGCACAGAAATATCAGTATTGGACGAACGATGCACCTGCCGCTTCGTTGGAAGAGTTCATCGCAGGGGCGAGCGAAACCAAAGGCAGCTGGTGGCCGGACTGGCTGGAGTGGATCAAGGCGCATGGCGCCGCGACGGTCCCGGCAAGCGGCGGACGCCAGCCCGGCGCAGGCAAGCTGGCTGCAATCGAGGATGCGCCGGGAACCTATGTGAAAACGCGCTGAGGTTTGCGCGAAGACGCGAAGGCGCCAAGTAAAGCGGGCAGCTAATACACGTCATTCTCGCGAAGGCGGGAATCCAAGAACGCTGTGTTTGCGGATGATGTTCCACATTCCGACCTCTTCCTCATTCATGGGGTTCCCGCGTGCGCGGGAATGACGAACGCTCTGCGCCATCTACCTGACACGCAAAAAAGCGCCCGAAATCCGGACGCAGCTGTGCCTTGGTGAGAAAAAGGAAGGGGCGGTCGGCGCGGGTTACGCGCGGGGTTTGGGTTGGCGGAAT
>CALMZE010000181.1 GCA_937870585.1 uncultured Sphingomonadales bacterium
GGCACATCCTTACCACCACGCCCTGTCTTCGGTGAAAAAATGGGGCGGCACCGTTGACGACTACCAGGCGATCCACGCCTGGTTAGATGTTATCTGGACAGGCAAGGCTTTTCTCGACCTGTCGGGTAGCGATAGTCCATAGGAGGGGCCCCGCCGTCCGCTCCGCGCGGATCAAAGCGCTGGCGGTGCGGACGGCGGGGAGGTTCCTGTGGTCTATCGCGGAGACGCTGCGGAGCTCACGGTTCAGTCGGTTCATCCAGATCCACCAATAGGCGCTCTATGCGCGCCGCAATACCGATGTGCCGTTCGATCTCGCGCTGCCAGCCCCGTTCTCTGGCATCTGTCGCAAGTGTCAGTTCGAGCTTCCGTCTATCTCGAAGCCTGCCAGCGTAAGCTTTGCTGGTCACGAATTTTGCGCAGCTGAGATAGAGGTCACATTCACATGGCCCCTCAGAGGGTAGGCGTAGACAGTGGCCAAGTTCCAGTTCTGTCTTGATAAAGTTTGATTTCAGCCAGTCGATTGCCGAGCACGATAATTTTCCCGCGCGTATTGCTTCGGCACCGGGACCAGCGATCATTTCACCGGGGCCAAGCACACTACGATAGTCACGTAGGACTTCGGCGTCGCTGATCCGTGCGTAGACCATGGACATGTGCGGCGTCTGATGCCCCAAGACGCTCATGATCGTGTGCAACTTGGCACCTCGTTCGGCGAGTTGCGTGCCCACAGTATGACGAAACCGATGGCTGGTAACTGTCGGCTTTCCATCTTGATCGACCAGTCCGGCGAGTCGGCACATCTGATTGAGGGGGTATTGCAGCAAATAGTCTGCCGACATCCGCCCGCTGCGGCGAAAGAAGACATAACGAACCAAGTCGCCGGTCTTGTCATCCCGGATCGGGCGGTCGTTGGCTTCGAGCCGACGCTGGATGACTTCGCGCAATACCGTTGCGGCGGCGTCATGCAAAGGCACAAGGCGTTCCCGCATAGTCTTTCCAGCGGGTATCCGCAGTCTGAAGGTCCCGTCGGGATACTGATCCAGGCAGTCCAAGCGGAGTCGAATGACCTCTCCCCGCCGTGCGCCAGACCAGCGGGCGATCAGCAGCGCCGCCTTCTGAAACTCACACTCAAGGCTCGGCAGCTGCGCCATAAGGCGCGACAGCTGGTCCTCGGGAATAAACCTTGGCACGCGATGTGCCAACTTCGGCAGATCGTTCGGATCAAGAATGGGTCGGGTCGGAAAATTGGGCCAATCCCATGCTGCGCCATCAGACAGGAACTTGGCAACTGTGCCCGCCCTTGCTCGACGAGCATTTATGGACAGCGGCGCGCCGGTGCGTGGTGCAATGTCGAACTGAAGGTGGCGAAGGTAGTCGTTGAAAAGCTCCGGATTGATGTCAGCAAAGTTCAAAATGCTGGGCTGTCGCGTAGACAAGTAAGTCACAAAATGCCTCATCGAAACGGCCATGTGATCTACCGTCGGGCGAGCAAGACTGACCCGCTTCCTCTCAAGCCAGCGGTTTGCCAATTCCTGCAGGTCTGGCCTCGGCGAAGCGATCGGCTTGCGTTTGTCCTGGATAATCTGAGGCCGGATGACATCGTTCCCGTTTTGGAAGAGGAGCAGCTGCAGAACGCGGGTTTTGACCCGCCAGCTGCGCTGAAAGCCTGCCGGGAAGTCTTCTTTCTCGTTTCGGAAGATATGAGTGTCGTGCCGTGCGGCGAAGGCGTCGACACCTGCGATCATTTCGTCAAGGTGATGTTGGCGAAGATCGCCAAAAGAGCGGACACCCGTGTGCATCGCAAGACGTGGCAAAACCACGCGGAGCGCTGCTTGCACGCCGGTTGCGGAATAGCCAATCTTCGCACTGTCCGCGACCAGTGCGTCGAGCCCTTCATAGGCGTTCAATGGCTCCATCGTCTCCGCCACGCGCATGTTTCCGACTGCGAACAGGAAATCGTAGTCCAACCGGATTCGGTCGGTCATGGCTGCGTAATAGAGATAGCTGCGTGCCCGAAAGCTGACCGGATAGGTCGGATGGGCCTGCTTGTCACCATTTAGGCAGCCAATTCTGATCGGCAGGGGGGCAGCGAACCAATCCCTGATATCCGGCCAACTCTCAATGAACATGGATCGGTATATCAACCGCTTGCGGCGAAAACTTTCAGCCATCGGGATGCGCGCCAGAAATGCCGCATAGTCAGCTTCGTCTGCGTGCTCAAATATGACAGGGCGGTCGACGGCCGATTTTGACGATACATGGGTCACAGAGCCTCTCCGTCCGTTGTTTGCGAAGGACGGTCCAGCCCTAAGGCGTGTCGATACTCTGCGACCACCACGGCGTCGGAAACCCTTGTGTAAATTCTGGTCGATTCCGGCGAGGCATGACCCAATCGCTTCTGTAATGTCAGTTCTCGCATCCCTGCCTCCCACATGCGCGTCGCATGGGTGTGGCGAAGGGCGTGCGGGGTCATCCACGGCTCTCGGATCTCGGCGCGATCACATGCGCGAGCAAAAAGTCGCGCCAGCGCAGAATAAGACAGCGGTTCTTGACGGTTTACGCCTGTGCCGCCGACCAGGAACACGAAAGGAACGTCAGCATCACCCGGTCGTTCGTGCATGACGTATGTGTTCAGGGTTTCCAGTGTCTCGCCATCATGCAAATCGACTACGCGCTCGACGCGGGACTTCGATCGTGCGCCCTTTGGATGATCATCGCGGCAGCGCACAAAGATGCGTCTGCGCCCGTAGCCTATATCGGCGAGATGCAACCCGAGAACTTCTCCGGGGCGCAGGCCTCCGTTCAGCATCAGCAATACCAGGCTGCGATCGCGGAGATTGCGCGTGGCGGCCAATAAACCTTCGACCTGTTGCTGATTCATCGGTCTTGGAAGCCGCTGCATGGTCTTCAGGCGCAATTCTCTGACCTCAGACCTCTGCCGTGAAATCCCAGTCAGAAACGGCCTATGCCTGTCGCTCACCCGCCAAGACGTTTGATCTTGCTTCTTCGCGATCGGGTTTGCCCCGCTGAACGCTCCGGTGAAAATCGCCCAGCGATAGAAGGCGTCGACCGCCACGAGGATGCGATTGAT
>CALMZE010000182.1 GCA_937870585.1 uncultured Sphingomonadales bacterium
GCGCAACCAGATGCCGCAGACTCGCATGGGCAATATGGCCGTCAACCGCGCGACATGGATTCGTGCCGTTGATTACAAGCGCAAGCTCGACAAGGGTGAGAGCGTGACGCGCGATCTTCAGATGGAGACTTTGGCCGGTGTGCTATCCGGCGAGATCCTCGTCCACAATCATTGTTACCGCGCGGACGAAATGGCGCAGGTGATCGATATGGCCAAGGAATTCGGCTATAAGGTGACGGCCTTCCACCATGCGGTTGAGGCGTACAAGATTGCGCCGCTGCTCAAAGAGAATGACATTTGCGCGGCCATGTGGGCGGATTGGTGGGGCTTCAAGATGGAAGCCTATGATGCGATCAACGAGAATATCCCGCTGGTTCACAAGGCCGGGGGATGCGCCATTGTCCATTCGGATGACGCGAATGGCATCCAGCGACTCAATCAGGAAGCGGCCAAGGCGCAGGCAGACGGGCGGCGCATCGGCATCGCTATCCCCGATGAAGTGGCGTGGACATGGCTGAGCTATAATCCCGCCAAGGCGCTCGGCATTGCCGACAAGACCGGCAGTCTGAAGCCCGGCAAGATGGCGGATGTTGTGCTGTGGAATGGCAATCCGCTTTCCGTTTACTCGCGGCCCGAAAAGGTCTGGGTCGATGGCGCGCTGATGTTTGATGCAACCGATCCCAAGCGTCGCCCAGTGAGCGACTTTGAGCTCGGCCAACCCGGCGAAGGGGATGTGAAATGATTCTCTTGCCCAAAATCCGCCGTGCTGAGCCTGTCGAAGCACCGTCCTTTCTTGTCAGGCTGTTGAAAGGCTCAAAAACGGCCCTTCGACAAGCTCAGGGCGGCGGAATGGTTGTAGCAGCCCTCTTCGCCACCCCTGCCCTCGCGCAGACGCTTGCCATTACCGGCGCGAAGCTGGTAATCGGCGATGGTTCGGCTCCTATCGAGAATGGCACAGTCCTCATCACGCAAGGTCGCGTGACAGCGGCAGGCAAAGGCATAGCCATTCCGGCAGGCACAGAGACCATCGACGCCAAGGGCAAATGGGTGACACCCGGCATCGTCGCCGGCTTCACAAGGCTGGGTCTTGCCGGCGTTGATGCTGTCGATTCAAGCAATGACACCGCAGCTGGCGGCGGAGCCTTCCAGATCGCCATAGACATATCGCCCGCGATCAACCCCGATCATGCTGCCATCGCAATCAGCCGCGCGGCGGGCGTGACACGGGCCATTGTCTCGCCCGATGCGGCAGGTGGAGCAATCTTTGGTGGACAGGGTGTGGTGATCGATACCGGCAGCGACGCCGATCCTGTCACCAAACCCCGCGCCTTCATGTTCGTGGAATATGGCGAAGCGGGCGCGCGGCGCGCAGGCGGCAGCCGCCCGGCATGGTTCGCCGGGTTCCGTGCTGCCGCCGCCGAAGCGCGCGGTCTGGGCGGAGACAATCCGCTGCTCCGCAAACAGGATGCGCAGGCTCTGTTGCCGGTGATCAACGGCCAGATGAAGCTGTTCATCCATGCCGAAAGCGCGAACGATATGCGCGGCGTGCTGGCGCTCAAGCGCGAATTTCCACTGCTCGATCCGGTGATTGTCGGCGCAGCAGAAGGCTGGCGTGTGGCGGACGCGCTGGCCGCCGCCAAGGTGCCGGTGCTCGCCTCTGCGCTCACCGATCTGCCCAACAGCTTTGAACAGCTCGGCTCCACCCAGTCCAATATCGGGCGGATGACGGCGGCTGGCGTGACTGTGGGCATCGGCATGATCGACGATGAGGACACGCGGCAGGCACAATATAGCGCACAATATGCGGGCAATCTCGTCGCCCTCACCCGCGTGCCCGGCGCAACCGGGCTGGACTGGAACGCCGCCTTTGCCGCCATTACTTCCAAGCCCGCCGAGATTGTCGGTCTGGGCGGAGAGATTGGCTCGCTCCGCCCCGGCAGGCGGGCTGATGTGGTGATGTGGGATGGTGACCCGCTCGAACTCTCCAGCGCGGCGCAGGCCGTGTGGATCGACGGGGTCAAGCAATCGCTCTCCACCCGGCAGACGCGGTTGCGGGATCGCTATCTCGATCCCGCGGCTGGCGCGCTGCCCAAGGCTTATGTGCGGTAGCTGACTAAGAACACCGCTCGTCCTGAGCCTGTCGAAGGACTGCCCTTTCTTGATACCAAGGCGTCAAGGCCAGACAGTGCTTCGACAAGGCTCTCCTGAGCAGCGTCGAAGGGCTCAGCACGAACAGAGTTTACGCATCAATCCAAATTGCTGCGATATTTCTGCGAAAACACATCGCGCCCGATGATGTAACGCATGATCTCGCTCGAACCCGCCAGGATGCGGTTGATGCGGGCGTCAGTGAACATGCGGCTGATGGGATATTCATCCATGAAACCCGCGCCGCCATGGAGCTGAACGCCAAGATCGAGCATTTTCCACTCGACTTCGCTCGCCATCATCTTCGCCTTTGCGCCCATATTCGCGGTCAGCATCCCTTGGTTATGCTGCGCGACAAGATGGTCGATATAGGTCTGGATCACCTCAATCTCGGTATCCATTTCAGCCATGCGGAACTGGGTGTTCTGCTGTTCGGACAGCGGCTTTCCAAACACGTTGCGCTGCATCACATAATCGCGGGTAATGTCGAACGCCTTGCGCGCGTTGGCGATGGAACCGCACGCGGAGATCAGGCGTTCCTCAGCCAGCCCTTCCATCAGATAGAAAAAGCCCTTGCCCGGTTCGCCCAGCACATTGGCCTTGGGCACCTTCACATTGCTGAAGAAGAGTTCGGCCGTATCCTGCGCGGGCAGGCCCATCTTCTTGAGATTGCGGCCGCGCTCAAAGCCTTCCATGCCGCGTTCCACAATCAGCAGCACCATGGCGTGCTTGCTGTCTGCCCCTGCAACCTTGGCAGCAACCACCACCACATCGGCGTTGATGCCATTGGAGATGTAGGTCTTAGAGCCATTCAATAGGAAATGATCGCCTTTATCCTCCGCAGAGGTGCGCGTGCCGGACAAGTCAGAGCCTGCGCCCGGCTCGGTCATCGCAACGGCCAGAATCGTCTCGCCGCTTACGCATTTGGGCAAGAAGCGTTCGCGCTGTTCTTCGGTGCCGAAACGTTTGAAATAGGGGCCGACCAGACGGCTATGCAGTGTGTTGTACCACTGCTTGCAGCCCGCGCGCGTCGTTTCCTCGATGATCACCTGTTCGTAGCGGAAATCCTCCAGCCCCATCCCGCCATATTTCTCGTCAGGCCACAGCATGAGCATGCCCGCGCGCCCCGCCTTGCGGAACGTTTCACGGTCGACAATCCCCTCTTCGCGCCATTGCTCCATGTGCGGGGCGACTTCCTCCTCCAGAAACTGGCGGTAGGAGGCGCGGAACATCGTTTGTTCCTCGGTGAATTGTCTCATGTCTCATCTCCTTCAAGTTGCCGTGCTTGAAGGGGATGAGATGGCAGGCGTCAAGGGGTTTGGATCAAATCGGGAAGTGGCCCGGCTGGGTTTCGACCGTGATCCAGCGCGTTTCGGTAAAGCTGTCGATCCCCTGCCGACCGCCGAACCGGCCATAGCCGGACGCGCCAACGCCGCCGAACGGCATCTGGGCTTCGTCGTGCACGGTCGGGCCGTTGACATGACAGATGCCCGAATGGATCTGGCGCGCCACGCTGAGGCCACGCGCCGTGTCGCAAGTAAAGACGGCAGCAGACAGGCCATAGGCCGAGTCGTTGGCAATGCGGATCGCGTCCGCCTCATCCTTGGCGCGGATCATGGCGACAACCGGGCCGAAGCTTTCATCGCGGTAGATGTTCATGGCCGCGGTCACGCCATCCACGACTGTAGCGGGCATCAGCACCGAGTCCGCCGTGCCGCCCGCGATAACCTTCGCGCCTTTGGCGGCCGCGTCTTCGATCAGGCTGTTGACGTGAGAGACCGTCTTCTGATCAACCACCGCACCCAGCGGCGTCGTGCCCTCGCGCGGATCGCCGGTCGCCATGCTCTTGGCCTTGGCGGCAAACTTCTCCGCGAAGGCATCCGCCACCGCCTCGACAACAATCAGCCGTTCGGTGGACATGCAGATCTGGCCCTGGTTCATGAATGCGCCAAACGCGGCGGCCTTCACCGCTTCGTCCAGATCAGCGTCTTCAAGGATGATCAGCGGCGCTTTTCCGCCCAGTTCCAGAAGCACGGGCTTGAGATGCTCTGCTGCGCGCTTGGCAATGATCCGGCCGACATTGGTGGAGCCTGTGAAGTTGATGCGCTTCACCTCCGGCGCATCGATCAGCGCCCCCACGACCTCGCCCGCATCGGCAGGCGCATTGGTCACCACGTTCACAACGCCGTCGGGGAAACCCGCTTCGGCAAAGGCTTCGATGATGAGCTCATGCGTGCGCGGGCAGGTTTCAGAGGCCTTGAGGATAACGCTATTGCCGCACGCCAGCGGCACCGCAATCGCGCGCACGCCGAGGATGATCGGCGCGTTCCACGGCGCGATACCGAGGATGACACCCACCGGCTCTTTCAGCGCCATGGCAAGACAGCCCGGCTTGTCAGACGGGATCACTTCGCCTGCGATCTGCGTGGTGATGGCAGCCGCCTCACGCACCATGCCTGCGGCCAGATTGAGGTTGAACAAAGCCCAACCCTCGGTGGCCCCAATTTCGCCCATCATCGCGTCTACAAAGGCGTCGGCGCGGGCTTCGAGGGCGCTGGCGGCCTTCATCAGAATGGCGCGGCGTGCGTTTGGCCCCATCGCAGCCCATGTGGGAAATGCAGCTGCCGCGCGCGCGGTGATGGCAGGAATGTCAGAGGCCTTCATGGCAGCAGCCGTAGAGGCGACCTCACCAGTCAGCGGGTTGAGGCGTGCGAAAGTCATGATCCGGTCTCCCATCCTTAATGCTATATACAATAGCAATGAGGATGAGGCCGTGCAAGTGGCGTGGAGAACCATCCCGCACCCCTTGCCGTCATTCCCGCGCAGGCGGGAACCTAGGAGCTTCAATGTTTGGCATTCTGGGTTCCCGCTTTCGCGGGAATGACAGATATTTAGAGATCAGGGCCGTTCAGCCAGCAAATCCCTCACCAGCGGCTGCATCCGCGCGTCAAAGCGTGCGAGCAGAACATGATCATCGGCATCCTCAAAATGCGTCACAAGCTCGCGCCCGTTCCAGTAATGCAGCGCATAGCCGGGCTTGTCCGCCACAATCATGGCGCGGCCATCGGGCGCATCGGGATCAATCGGGCGCAGGTCGAGCGCCACCTGCGGCGCTGTGGAGCGGCAGATGCTCACAGTCCGCCCTTCCCAGCCGACTGAGACCGAGCGGTGGATATGCCCGCACACAATTCCCACAATGTTGCGCGCGCCGCCCAACGCATCGCGGAAGCGGGCCACCCAGGGCTCTTGCGGGTGCGTGTTCATCCAGTCGATGCCCGTCTCCACCGGCGGATGGTGCATCACGATGAGCGTGGGCCGGTCGGTCTGCTCGGCCAAGCGCGCCTTGAGCCAGGCAGCCCGCACAGCGCAAAAGGCACCACCATGGCGTCCGGCCTGATTGCTATCGATGAAAAGCAGGCGCAGCGGCCCGACCGCTGACTCATATTGAACAAAGCCGTCCGCCGTGCCCGCCTCAGGAAATTGTGCGATGAAGGTTTCGCGATCATCATGGTTGCCGGGAATGGCGTGGATCGGGAAGGGACAAACAGAGAGCGCGTTGCGCAGCCGCTTGTACGACGCGGCGTCACCCCGATCCGCCAGATCTCCCGTGAGCAGCAGCAGGTCTGGCTGTGGCACCATCGTCACAAGACGGTTCAGCACCTGATCCAGCCGCTTCCGGTTAAACTCAGCCGGATTGTCCGGATCAAAGCCCAGATGAATATCAGTCACTTGCGCAATCAGCATGATGAACCTTTGCGTCACTCTGCCACAGGCTAAAAACGAACCCTGTGGCCTTCACCTTGCGCAACCCAAGTGAGGCGGATCACTTCCACCCGAATTCAGGGGTGAGCCGTCTGCTTGCGGCCCTGCCCCAATTTATGCGCCGACCCGCGCTTGCCCGGCTCCATGCCGCGCGGTGCGCCGTCATCCATGTGATAGTCATGGCACATGGCGCAGCTCGATTCGACCGGCTTCTTGACCGAAGCAAGCGACGCCCCGCTGCCGCCGACATGGCAGGTGCGGCAGCTCGACAGATCAGGAAGGATCAGATCGCTCGCGGATTTTGACTCGCCTGCCTTGTGGCACTCGGCGCATTCGCTCTTGTTATGCGCCTCATGGTCGAACCAGCCCTTCTGGAAATAGCGGGCCGGCTGGAACACCTTCTTCACCGCAAAACCGGTCGCCGTGCCCGTGACGCTGTGGCAATCATAACAGGCCCCGCCGCGTGAGAAGACCGCCTGAACGGCCTCATTAGCCTGCCCCGGCCATGCCCTTGCGCCGACGCTGTAATCGGTCGCAGTTTCAACAGCGGCATAGTCGCCGGGCCTGCGCCGCGCCATGCCAGAGAGATTGATCGGGCGCGCCGGGCCGGTTGAGCGGTAGAAGGCGCGCAGGTCAGCCACCACCTGATCGGGCTTGCCATGGCGCAGCGTGCGGATGGTGCCATCAATCTTGTCGAACGCCAGACTGTGACACATCTGGCAATCCTCCTCCATGTCGACCGGCTTGAAGCGCGTGCCATCCGCCGAACGCACATGGCAGTCCTTGCATTGCAGGCTCGCCCCCCAGCCCTGCTCCCGCGCCATAGTCTGCGCCATGCGGGCAATGCCGTTGGTCTTTGAGAGATGAATGTTGTGCGGGAATTTGAGGCCATTATCCTCCATCACCCGGCCCATCATCGCCACGCGTTTCGTCTCGCGCTCCAGCCCGCCGGGGTTGGTGGTGATCGCCACCTGCAATTGCGGATGGAGCGTGCCGAAATCGCTCGCATTGCCAAGCTTGGTATCGTCCAGCCTGTCCTTCAATGATCCGTGGCAATCGGCGCAGAACTGTTGCGCGGTGGGCGGCATCTTGCCAGCGCCTTCATGTTCGGTGTGGCATTCCACGCAACGCCCCTGCGGTATGCCGAAGGCAGACTGAAAGCCCATCTTGATCGAGCCGCCCAGCCCCGGCGCTTCCTTGGCGCCCAGCAGGCGCTCCGGCTTGGCATGATTGTGCGCATCATCCTTGTGGCAGGTCATGCAGGTCTTGTCGGTCACCGCCTCGAACTTGTTGACGTGGCAGGCTTGGCAATCATTCTTGAGGCTCTTGTGCGCCAGACTGAGTGATCCGCTGGACCACATCTCGTCTGCGTGAAATCCTGCCCCTCGCTCTTCCACGCCGCGCGATGTGGCATAGGTATAGATCGGCCAAGCGAGGAAGAAAGCCAGCACCAGCCCCACCAGCGCCCACGCCAGCGGGCGACGACCAAGCGCGACAGATTTGATCGTGAACAGGCCCTGCTCTTCGCGTGTCTCGGCCGAATCAGAAACCGCATCCTCGCGCGAAACGGTAAGGACAATATCCTCACCCTCGCTCGCGACGCGGATGGTGTGCCCGCCAAAGCGCAGCACACTGCCAATCGCAGCATCGATCTCAACACGTTGCGTCGTCTTGCTGTCAGCATCGAAACCGAGCGAACCCGTCGCTTCCGCCATGATCCGCGTGGCAGACAAACGCGTGAGCCGGGCATGGACCATATCCACCGCCAGATCAGGCAGGTGAACCGCATTGGAGGCTTCGCGACCGATGGTGATGCAGTCCGCACTGTGCGGCGCGGTGCGGACGATCTCGCGACCGTCTGCGGTTTTTGAAATCTGGCGAACGATGAAGGTCATGGCCGCGCTCACCAGTAGAAGAAGACGCTGATCACATGCGCTGTCAGCGCCGCAATCAGGGCAAAGGTTGCGGGAACGTGGATGTAGAGCCAGACCTCCAGCATGGCCTTGTAGCGCAAATGGCGGCGCACGCGGGCGAGCGTGGCGAGCTTGCGCTCAAGCAGGCCATCCACCCGCTCCAGCGGATCACCACCCGTATCCGCCTTGGGGCCGGTTTCCATGCGGATGGTGCGGTGCACGCGCCGCGTCGCGCAAGTCCGGGCCGAGCCGGACAGGCGCTGCCACAGCCCGCCGCCAAACACATTGTCTGCGAGGGACTCACGCACCAGCCCGGCATGATATTGCGAGAGCGGTTGTGCGGCGTCGTGCAATTGCCGGTCCACCTCACGCAACGAAGCGAGCATCTGGGTTTCGGTCACCTGATCGCGGTTGAAGCTCATCTGCTGCGGCAGCATGGCATAGACGGAGATGCCGTAAATGCCGGACAGGATGACGAGCATCATCAGCGCCCAGGCCAGCGTATGCACGTTCCATCCCAGTTGGAACCCGGTGTGAAGCGTGCCGATCACGATCAGGCTCAGCCCAAGATAAACATGCGCAGAGGTCCATGCCTTGAGAGACCAGGCCCCGCGCGTCATGCGGCGCTTGCGATATCCCAAAGCCGTGAGCCACAGGATCAAACCAACGCCAATCGTGCCGAGCGTATAGCCCAGCCAACTGCCGCCATTGTGGCGCGGCGTGACATCCACCAGCAGATAGACAATCAGGCAAAAGGCGGAGAGCCCAGCCGCAATCTTGAGCCACAGAAAGTTGCGGTGCCGCAGAAAACCTTCATGCGTGCCATCGCTGCGGACGCGTTCGGTCTGCCGCGCGCGTTTGGCGGGAGCCTGACTGGCCATTACGCGCCCTCCCTTTCCAGCCGGGCGACAGACAGGAACTTTTCCGGAGACACACGGATCGCCGCCCCGGTGGGGCAGGCCCGCACACAGGCAGGGCCGCCTTCAATTCCCGAACACATATCGCACTTGATCGCCTTCTTCGCCTTTTCCACACCCGGCTCGGCATTGGCGTAGGACCATTTCTTGCTCGGCTCGCCCGGCCCCGGCCCTTTGCCGAACAATAGCCAGCTGAGCAGGCCCGGCTTTTTGGGCGGAACGGCATCCATGCGGATCACGCCATAGGGGCAATTGCGTTGGCAGTTGCCGCAGCCGATGCATGTATCATTGATATAGACTTCGCCATCCGGCCCGCGATGAATGGCGTTGGGCGGACAATCCGCCATGCAGTGCGGATGCTCGCAGTGGCGGCATGAGGTCGGCACATGGAGATGGGCATAGGTGCGCCCGGCCTCGCGGTCGAGCCGCGACAGGCCTTCATGGCTGTCTGCGCACGCTTTCTCGCAATTGTCGCAACCTACGCACAGATTCTCATCAATCAGCAGCACATCGGTTGCTTCGCCAATGCCATTCTCGATCAGGAAATTGGCGACATTCGAATACATGTCGACAACATTGGAGAAGCTGTCCTTCTTCGACTCCACAAAGGCGTTGAGGTTCTGCCGCTCCGCCATGTCCGCGCTGGCCTTGGCCAGCAGTTGCGGCTTGGCATCGAGCAGCTTGCGGAAGGTTGGCCCATCAATGCGGATCACTTCGGATTTGATTGCAGCGCGCACGGATGCCGTCCTCTTGCCGCCCGCAATCACTGCCATTTCACCAACATAAGACCCAGCCGGAAGATAGTTGAGGAAAACCGGCTTTCCGGCGATTGTCTTTTCCACCACCATCGATCCCTGACGGATCACCAGAATGTCGGTGCCATCATCGCCTTCATCGATCACTGTCTTGCCCGCAGGCACCTGTTCGATGCGGGCGTTATCCAGCACTTCACCCAGATCCTGCGAGGTGAGGCCGGAGCCGAACATCTGGAGCAGTTGCCGTTCGGTCGAAATCCGCTCGATGGCGCGTTTCGCGGCGGGCACCGAGGATTGCAGTTTGAGCGCGGCCGTGCGCGAGATTTCAACACAGATGGAGTCTTCTGCCGCGACAATGGTCGCCCCGCGCTTCCGCCCCGAAATCAGGCCGACTTCGCCAAAAATCGAGCCTTTGCCGATGGGCACGGTGATCAAAGGATCAACGGGATTGACCTGAACCGAAACCGCGCCATCCGCGATAGCGAACAGCGAAGAGCCCGGCTCGTTCCGTTCGAAAATCACCTCTCCCCTGCGATAGGCACGCGCGGTCGAATCGAGCATGAATTCGCGCATTTGCAACGGGTTCATGCCTTCCAATATCGTGATGTTGGTGCGCAGATAGTCCAGCCAGTCTGCCACGCTGCGCCGCCCCGGCAGATCCTTGAACTTCGCCTCCAAAATCGGCTCGTCCGCTGGCTTGAGCGCGGTGTTGCCATTGATGAACTCCACCACATCATAGCCCTGATTCATGCAGTGCTTGATGAGCGGATAGCCAGCCAGCGCACCGATCACGAAAATGCCGGGTGCGGTTGATTCAAAAACGGGCGAGAGTTTGGGGAAAGCCAGCCGGTCACCACTGGTGAATTCGATCCCACGGCTTTCCACAAAGCCGCGCGGCGGGGCGGAGCCCATGCGCGCGATCACGCGGTCACAGCGGATGCGCTCTTCACCATCGCGCGTGGTGAAAGTGATCCAGCCCGGCTCGATCGCCTTGGTCTCGGAGTTGAACTGGATGTTGACCCGCCCCGCGTCCCGCGCGGCGAGCAGCGCCTTTACGTTCGCGCCTTTGGCCGTGGCAAATTCCATCCCGCGATTGACGATGGTCACGACATTGCGCTGCTCTGCATCCTCTGCAAGCCCCAGCGCATTTTCAATGCCCGCATCGCCCGTGCCGACCACGACAATATGTTCGTCAATATATTCCTTGGGATCGTCGAGCTGATATTGAACGTGCGGCAGGTCCGCGCCGGCGCAACGCATCAGATTGGGATTGCCCTGTGTGCCAATGGCGAGAATCACCGCGTCTGCAATAATCTCCCCTCCGTCCGAGAGTTTCAGGCGGTAGGGCGGCGCGTGGCGTTGCACTTCGCTGGTTTCGCTCGTGCCGTCGCGCTTGCGGGTGACGATCTTCATCACGCTGCCGGGAATGGCATCCCCGGTGCCTTCGATGGACAAGACCTCCGCATTATAGCGCACGCCCACCTTGGCGGCGGCAACCTGTTCATCCCAGAGGCCCAGAATCGCTTCCCGCTTGCCCGCATCGAATCCCAGATCAGAGCGCAGCACGAGCTGGCTGGGCGTCGCCATCACATGCTTGCCCTTCTGGTATTTGTAGATCGTGTCAGACAGGTGATCGGTCTTTTCGATCAACACATGGGACAGGCCGAGTTGCGCCGCGCGCGCGGCGGCGCTCAGCCCGGCAGGACCAGACCCCACAATGGCAATGCGACACATGTCGGTCAAACGGTTCATCCCCCAAACAGGCTGCCAATGGCTTCGGCTGGCCTAGCTTTTCTCTTGTCTTTTGGTGCGAACCTGACCAGCAATCTATCATCTGGATCACAGAGTGCCAGCCTGAAAATCGGATTGAGGAGCAAAATGGAGAATAGCCGCGCGGGGACGACCGCCAACCTGTCGCGTTGGGCCTTGGGGATCGCGGCTTTGCTCGCCGCTGGAGCCATAGGCGTGAAGGTCTGGCAGAACCAAAATTCGGACAAGCCCTCCGCCGAGGCTCCCGTTTCTGCCGAAGAAGTGGGCGTGCTCATCACCCAGCTCGAATCGCACCTGAAGAAAAATCCAAAGGATGTCGAAGGCTGGATGCGGCTCGGCTGGTCGCTCTATGGCACACAGAAATATGCCGAAAGCGCACTCGCCTATCGCCGGGCGACGCAATTGGCGCCGGACAAGGCCGAAGGCTGGTCTGCCCTGGGCGAAGCCTTGGTTGCCTCGGGCGACGGCAAGGTGACGCCGGATGCGCAATCGGCCTTTGCCAAGGCGCTGGCCATTGACCCGACCGATGCCCGCGCGCGCTATTTCACGGCGCTCTCAAAGGAACAAGCTGGCGATCACGCTGCTGCGCTGGATGGCTTCTTTGCGCTGCTCAAGGATTCACCAGCCGATGCGCCCTGGGCCGAAAATGTGCGCACAACCATTGCCGACATTGGCAAGTCCGCGAAGATCGACGTGTCCGCACGTCTGGCCGCACTGAAACCGGCTGAACCGGGACGTGGCGCGGAACGCGCTGCTGCGGCCATCCCCGGCCCCAGCACTGGCCAGATGCGTGATGCCGCCGCCATGCCCAAGGGCCAGCAAGATGCGATGATCCAATCGATGGTCGACGGTCTGGAAGCCAAATTGAAAACCAACCCAAAACAGCTGGACCGGTGGATCATGCTGATGCGCAGCCGCGCGCAACTGGGAGAAAGCGTGAAGGCGGCGCGCGCCCTTGCCGACGCCCGCGCCGCTTTTGCGGGAGACGCCGCCGCACTCAGCCAGTTGAACGACGCAGCCGAACTGCTGGGCGTTCACTAAAGCCATGCTCAACATCCGCCCCGTCCTTGCTTTTCTTCAGGATGCTGCCGCGCGTGGCCAGCGGACCGCGCTCGTTTCGATCATGGCCGTCACCGGGGCCTCCACACGCAATCCCGGCGCGCTGATGGGCGTGGCAGAGGATGGCCGCTGGATCGGCAGTTTCTCTGGTGGGTGCATCGAAGCGGCAGTGGTTGGCGAAGCCTTGGAGGCGATGCAGGCCGGGCAACCGCGTACAGTGCGCTATGGTGCGGGTTCGCCCTATATCGACATTCGCCTGCCTTGTGGCGGCGGAATTGATCTGCTCTTTTCACCGTTGCCCGATGGCAGGCTGGCAGAAGAAGCTCTGAAACTGCTTGACCAGCGCCAGCCCGTGGCGTTTTCGCTGCCCCTCACCCATGGCGTTCCGCAGCTGACACAGGCCGATGGCACGCGGTCGGTAGTGCAGGGTGATAAACGCGTCACCATCCACCACTTGCCGCCGCTGCGCGTGCTCGTCACAGGTCAGGGCTCAGCCGTGGAAGCGATGGTGCGGCAGGCTTCTGCCTTTGGTGCGCTCACAGAGATCATGACGCCCGATCAGGCGCTGATCGACGCCCTAACCCCCTCAGCCATTCCCGCAACATGGCTCAAGGTACAAGGACCGTCCGATGCGTTCCGGGCTGATCCTTGGACGGCCTGTGTCTTCTATTTTCACGATCATGACTGGGAAGCTCCGTTGATGGCGCAGGCGCTTGCCAGCCGTGCCTTTTATGTGGGCGCCATGGGCAGCCTGAAAACGCATCAGGTGCGTTCGGCCCTGCTGGCGCATCTGGGCGTGGCGGAAGATGCGATTGCGCGCATCGCCGCGCCCATCGGCCTCATCCCCTCGTCGCGCGATCCCGAAGTGCTCGCGCTCTCCACCCTCGCCCAAATCGTGGACCGATTTGAGCGAGGATGAAGCGGGGCGGTTACTTGCCGCCCAGCGCCTTGTCTTCATTGGCGCGGCGGATGATGAACTGCCGCACCGACTCAATCTGTTCGGGCGTATAATTCGCCTTCCACGACACCATGCCATTATCCTTGAGCAGACCATCATGGACGATCTTCTGCCACATACCTGCGTCGCTCAGCGAAGCCGCATGGCGCAGATCAGGATTGACCCCGCCTGCCACCGCGCCATCGCCGTGACAGACATGGCAGGAGCGGTGATAGATCAGCTTTCCCGCCTCTGCGACTTCGGGCTTACCGGTGAAGGGCGGCGGATCAAGCACGCGCTTGGCTTCCGGCGGAGCCGCGGGCAGCGTCGCTTTGCCGCCCACCTTGAAGACGAGCATCCGGCTGATGTTGCGGACAGTGCCAGACTTGGTGGCGAGCACACCCGTGGCCACATCCCACACACCGCCCCAGCCAACCAGGATGGCGACATATTGCACACCCTTGACCGAATAGGTCATTGGAGCCGCGATTACGCCGGTCTGCACCGGGAAGGACCAAAGTTGCTTTCCGGCATCTGCTGAATAGGCGCGGAATTCGCCGCCTGCGGTGCCCTGAAACACCAGATTGCCAGCCGTCGCCAATGTTCCGCCATTGCTCGGCCCCGGATGCTGAACAGTCCAGCGCGCTTTTTGTGCAACGGGATCCCACGCCACCAAGGAGCCTGTCGTGTCTGCTGCCGCTGCTGCGCGGACAACCGGGTCAGCCGGCATCGAAAGCGGGCCGCTTTCAAGACCCAGCTGGAATCCAACGCCGTTGGGTTTCCAGTCCTTGGCCGCCATATACCCTTGCGCGGCGCGATTGGCCGGGATGTAGACCAGCCCCGTCTTCGGGCTGTATGACATGGGATGCCAGCTATGCGCACCCGTTGCGCCGGGATAAGAGACAAAGGGCTTACCCGTCTGTTCGTAGCGCGCTTCCGGCACAATGTCCGGACGTCCTGTCAATGGGTCCAGTCCCTTGGCCCAGGTGACTTCGGCAAAGGGTTTTCCAGAGATAAACTGGCCGGTTTTTGCATCGAGCACATAGAAAAAGCCATTCTTCGGCGCGTGCATCAGCACCCGACGCGGCTTGCCACCGACATCAATCGTCGCTGCGATGATCTGCTGGTTTGAATCGAAGTCCCAGCGATCCTCAGGCGTCTCCTGAAAATGCCACTTATACTCACCTGTATCCGGGTTCACCGCGACGATCGACGCAGTGTAGAGATTGTCCCCACCCTTGGGGCTACGGGGGACCGGATTCCAAGGCTCGGCATTCGCCGTTCCGAAATACAGCAGATCGGTTTGCGGATCATAGGTGATTGAATCCCACACGGTGCCGCCGCCGCCAACCTTCCACCATTCGCCAGACCATGTCTTGGCCGCAGCTTCAAGATGCTTGCCTTCAAAGCCCTTTGAGGGATCGCCCGGAACTGTATAAAATTTCCAGACTTCCTTGCCGCTTTCGGCATCATAGGCCGCGATGTAGCCGCGCGTGATATATTCAGAACCCGCGGAGCCCAGCAACACCTTGCCCTTCACGATGCGCGGCGCTCCGGTGATCGCCATTGGCGCGCCATCGGGAATGGCCTTGGTTTCCCACAGCACCTTGCCGTCATCGGCATTGAGCGCCACCAGCCGCCCATCGAGCGTGCCGACATAGACGCGGCCCTTATACACCGCCACACCACGGTTCACGGCATCACAGCACACATCGACCAGCTTGGAACGCGGCACCTTGGGATCATAGGCCCAAAGCAGCTTGCCATTGGTCGCATCAAACGCTTTTACCATGCTCCACGCGGTAGAGACATACATGATGCCATCCACCACGACCGGCGTGGCTTCCTGACCGCGCGCAGTATCCAGATCATAGGACCATTCAAGGCCGAGCTGACTGACATTGCTGTCATTCACATCGCTGAGCGGTGAAAAGCGCTGCTCATCCTGAGTGCGCCCGTAAGACAGCCAGTTGGCCCCATCCTTGTCTGCTTCCAGCAGGCGCTTGTCATCCACAGCGGCATTCTTGCCGCCCGGTGCGGAACAGCCAGCCAGCGCCACAGCGACCAGACTCATCGCGGCAGTGGCCGCAAATCTCATTTTGCTCACCCGACATCCCCTCTATCTTACGACCCGTTGGCCGCCTCCGAACCACGTCTTGCCAGTGCAAAGCCCATGTTGCCAAGCCGGAAATGCGTCCCTCACATCCATTCTTTGCGCAAAATTTGCGAAATCCGCGCATCGCTTCACGCTTGACCTTGATCAAGGTCCGTCGCATCGGCCAACGCCATCGCGAGCTAGGGTTTCGCTTGAACGGGAGGACGGACATGGATCGTGCCAATGTGATTATTGTGGGTGCAGGACATGGCGGGGCCATGGCGTCTATCGCGCTGCGTCAGGCCGGGTTCGAAGGCAGCATTGCCGTCATCGGCCGAGAGCCGGAAATCCCCTATGACCGCCCGCCGCTCTCAAAGGAGTATCTGGCCAAGGACAAGACGTTTGACCGTCTCTACATTCGCCCGGCGCAATTCTGGGAGGACAAGGCGGTCTCCATGATCCTGAACACGGAAGTGACGGCGATCGATCCTGCCGCGCAAACCGTCAGCCTCTCGGATGGACGGACCATGGGCTATGATGATCTCATCTGGTCAGGTGGCGGCGATCCGCGCAAACTGCCCGTGCCGGGAGGTGATCTTGGTGGCGTCTATGGCGTTCGCACACGCGCCGATGTCGATTCGATGATGGCCGCGCTCGATGGCGGCGTTGAAAAAGTCGTCGTCATTGGCGGCGGCTATATCGGTCTTGAAGCCGCTGCCGTGCTGACCAAGCTGGGCAAATCTGTGGTTTTGCTGGAGGCCCTTCCCCGCGTTCTAGCCCGCGTGGCGGGTGAGGAACTCTCTGCCTTTTACGAGGCAGAACATCGCGCACATGGAGTTGACCTGCGCACCAATGTGGGCGTCACCGCGCTCGAAGGTGAAGGCCGTCAGGTCACGGGTGTCCGGCTGGCTGATGACAGCATTTTGCCCGCGCAGATGGTCATTGTCGGCATCGGCATCATCCCCTCGGTCCAACCACTCATTGCTGCGGGTGCCAAGGGCAGCAACGGCGTGGACGTGGATGCTCTGTGCCGCACCAGCCTGCCGCACATTTATGCGATTGGAGATTGCGCCGCACATTCCAATGGCTTTGCCGAAGGGGCCGTGATCCGCCTTGAATCGGTGCAGAACGCCAATGATCAGGCCAAGGTCGCGGCTCAGGCCATTTGCGGCAATGAAGCCCCATACAAGGCGACACCGTGGGTCTGGTCCAACCAATATGATCTGAAACTTCAGACCGTCGGGCTTTCCATCGGCCATGATCAAACCGTGCTGCGCGGCGATCCGGCAACGCGGAGTTTCTCGGTCATCTACCTCAAGGCGGGCAAGGTCATCGCGCTGGACTGCGTGAATGCGATCAAGGATTACACGCAGGGCCGCAAACTTGTGGAACTGGGTCTGGAGGCCAGCGTTGAGTCTCTGGCGAATACGGACGTGGCGCTGAAGGAGTTGGTTCCGGCATAACGCCAGCATCCTGACGTCGCCCCCGCCCGCGCGGGGGCGATGCTTGTGGGTTAGCCGACTTCGCCGCTCACTCCGCCTTCAATATCCGCAAGATCGCAGCATTCACGGTGCGCCGCATCGCGCTCATGTCCATCTCGGGGTCCAGCAGCAGTTCCACGCTGATGCCCAGTTGCAAGCTGCCAATGGAGAGCGCGACGATATTCGCATCGAGTGCGGAATCGATTTCGCCTGCCCCCTGCCCGTCCGCGATCATGACACGAAGTGTTTCGCGTACTGAATCATGGACGCTGAGGAAAACCGCCTGCGTGTCAGACCGATGCCCCACCGCACCCGCCATCATGACGAAATAGGCGCGGAGCAACCTGTCCTGTTCCACTTCGCTCAACATCGCGTCTGCATATGACATGATGCGCTCCAGCGGGCTTTCAATCGTCCCGATCCGGAATGCGATTCGCGCCTCAAGCCTGGCAGCAAGGAATTCAATGACAGCCCGCACCATGCCATCCTTCGATCCGAAGCGCACACTGGCCAGCGCGCGGCTGTACCCCGCCTGTTTTCCCACCGCTTCGAAGGTGGCCGCAGCAACGCCATCACGCTCGATCACTTCGGCTGCCGCGATCAGCAGAGCCTGCTCTGACTGGTCACGCCGCTCGGCCTGACTGCGCCGACCTGAAGGGGCTTGCGTTGCGATTTTTCAATCCTCCGACGAAACTTATTTGTTGACTGTCTAACAAACAAGCGCCAGTCTGTCACGTGATAATCCAATGCGAGAGGACCGCACACGCCATGATACCCCAGGAACTTGCCAACACCATCGTCGATCCGAAGGCCTATCAGGCGGGAGATCCCGTAGACGAAGCCTTCAAAATCATTCGCAAGGACATGCCCTTTGAGCGTGCCCAGCCCGAAGGCTATGACAAGATCTGGGTCGCCAGCCGCCATGCCGACATTATGGAAGTCGAAAAGCGGGCTGATGTGTTTCACAATGGTGCGCGCTCTTCGACCATCTCGCCGCTTGAATCCGAACCAATGGTCAAGTTTCTGACCGGCGGCGAAGCCAATCTCATCCGCTCGCTCGTGGCCGTGGATGGGCAAGAACATAAGGATTTGCGCAGCATCGTTTTCCCCGCCGTTACGCCACAGGCGATCAAGAAGCTGGAAGGTGCTGTGCGGGGCATTGCAAAGGAATTTGCCCAGTCGATGCTGGACAAGGGGCCGAACTGCGATTTCGCCGAAGATGTCGCCTTTCTTTATCCGCTGCGCGTGATCATGACCGTGCTCGGCGTTCCAAAGGAAGACGAAGCCTATATGTTGAAGCTGACGCAGGAAATCTTCTCCAGCGCAGACCCGGAACTGAACCGCAACAAGGGTGAAGTGACCGCCACCGAAGGTCTTGAGCAACTCACACAGACCATTGCCGATCTGGAAGCCTATTTTAACGCGGTGACCGATAAGTTCCGCGCCAATCCGGCTGAAAATGTGAACAGCATCATCGCCAATGCCCGCATCAATGGCGAGTATCTCAATCACCGCCAGTTGATGGGCTATTACATCATTGCCGCAACCGCCGGGCATGACACCACGTCCAACACGACGGCAGGCGCATTCTGGGCACTCGCCGAACGCCCGGATATCTTCAACCAGCTCAAGGCCGATCCCGGCCTGATGAACGCCTATGTTGAAGAAACGATCCGCTGGGTCACTCCGGTGAAGCATTTCATGCGCACTGCCATTGCGGATACCGAATTCCAGGGCCGCAAGATTGAAAAGGGCGACTATATCATGCTGCCCTATCAGTCGGGCAACCGCGATGAGACCGTGTTCGACAATCCTTTCGAATTCCGCCTGGACCGTCCGCAGGCTGGCCGCCATGTTGCGTTCGGCTATGGCCCGCACGTCTGCCTAGGCCAGCATCTGGCACGCATGGAAATGCGGCTGTTGTGGGAAGAACTTCTTCCGCATATCAAGTCGGTGGAACTGAGCGGCACGCCGGAACGCACGCGCTCCAACTTCGTGTGCGGGCCTAAGCACGTTCCCGTCCGGTTTGAACTCAACTAAGGAGCAGCAGTTATGAGCGAGCCTTACAAAATCTGGCAGTGCCTGAACTGCGGTTACATCTACAGCGAGGAGGATGGCGATCCTGCCGAAGGCCTCGCTCCTGGTACGCGCTGGGCCGATCTTCCTGAAGACTGGTACTGCCCGCAATGCGGCAGCGGCAAGGAAGATTTTGAAATGGCACAAATCGGCTGAATTCAAGCCGAAGCGATTGACCCCTCACCCGTGCGGCGTAATAAAAGCGGCGGACGGGGAGTTGGGGTAAAATCATGACAGCAGTTCCGAAAACCATGATGGCCATCGATCCGGCTGAAACGGGCGGGCCAGAGGTTTTGTGCTGGGTGGAACGCCCAGTGCCGCAGCCCGGACCCGGCGAAGTTCTGATCCGCGTGGCCGCAGCAGGCGTCAATCGCCCAGACATCGCGCAACGGCGCGGCTTTTACCCCCCACCCCCCGGAGCGCCTTCCATCCCCGGTCTTGAAGTGAGCGGAGAGATTGTCGCGCTTGGCGAAGGCGTGGGTGCTGAACATCTCAGCCAGCCAGTCTGCGCGCTCGTCTCAGGCGGCGGCTACGCCCAGTATTGCGTTGCGCCAGTGGGACAATGCCTGCCTGTGCCGCCTGCCATATCCATGATCGAAGCGGCAGCGATGCCGGAAACCCTCTTCACGGTCTGGACAAACCTGTTTGAGCGCGCTTACGCCGTGGATGGTGATATTGTGCTGGTGCATGGCGGCACATCGGGCATTGGCACCATGGCAATTACGCTGGGCAAGCTGTTTGGACTTACCATCATCGTGACCTGCGGGTCAGACAGAAAATGTGCCGCCGCGCGCAAGATCGGCGCGGATCACGCGATCAACTATAACAAGCAGGATTTTGTGGAAGCGGTGCGCAGCATCACTGGCGGCAAAGGCGTCAACGCCGTACTCGATATGGTGGGCGGAGATTATGTGCCACGCAATCTGGATTGCATGGCTGAGGATGGCCGCCACGTCACGATCGCGGTGCAGCGCGGCGTGAAGGCTGAAATCAACATGGCCGCAGTTCTGATGCGCCGCCTGACCCTTACCGGCTCCACGCTGCGCCCGCGCTCGGTCTCGTTCAAATCGCTTGTGGCGGATGAAATTGCCCGCACGGTCTGGCCGCATGTGGAAGCTGGTCGCCTCAAACCGGTCATTGATTCGACCTTTCCCATGCAGGATGCAATTGCGGCCCATATCCGAATGGAATCGAGTGAACATGTCGGAAAGATTATTCTAACAGCCTGAACGCAGATGATAGGTATCAAGGTACAAATATTTCCGATCAGCCCCAATTGACGCATCGAATATGTTGCCTATTCTGATCCAGTATCAGGAGCGGAGCTATGATGGGTAACAGGCGTTTGATTTGGACTGCGGCGATTTCTCTTCTCATTTTGGGACACCCTGTTGAGGCGCAACAGGCTGCACCTCCTCCGGACTCGGTGCAGGGACGATTTAACACTGCTGCCGATCTGCTCAAGGATGGCAATGCCAAGGACGCGCTGCCGCTGTTCGAGGCCCTTGAAAAGCAATTACAGTCTCCGCCCAAATCCAGTGCAACCAGTCTGGCCATAGCCCGCTACTATAAGGGCAATGCCTTGATGAGGATGAACAGGCTTGAGGAAGCGCGTGAAGCAACCTTACTTGCGCTCTCCGATGGTGCCTTAAGCAAGCCCGCGACAAAGGACACGCTCCGGCTTGCACGCGAGCAACTGGCACGCCTGCACGAGCGCTTGATGAATGATACTGATGCTGCGGAAACCTATGCCGTGTTGCGGGCCTCAGCCGAGGATGATGCGCAACGCGCCCGCTATCTTCTGCGCCAAGCCAGTGCTCTGTCAGTTCTCGAACCTGCCCGAGCGCTTACCTTGTCCAATGAGGCGGTCACGCTGCTGGAAGCTTTGCCCAAGGAAGCCAAGGAGGACCGCGCCTCTATCCACGCCATTCGCGGACGGGCGCTGCTCAACCTCGGCCAGGTCAAAGACGCGCGAGCGGCCTTCCAGTCGGCCCTCAGAGCCTATGGTTCGCTCGACACGAGTGTAGACACGATGGAATATGCACTGCGCGCCGACGCCGCCTATGCTGCCTTGCGTGACGGCGAATTGGAAGACGCGCGCAAGTTCATGGCCTATGCAGGGCAAGGGACATCTCAACGCCGGGCATTTCCGGTCCCCGGCACAATGCCCCTGCCGCAATGCGGCGGGCTGGACGAACTGAAACCGGATGATGTTGCCATCATCGAAGCAGCAATCACATCTGGCGGCGAAGTGGCGATTGCCCGCCCGGTTTTTGCCACGCGCGCAGGGCGTATGGGCTATTTATTCTCCGAATCGGTACGGGACTGGCGGTGGCAACCCGAAGTGTTGACGGGCATCAATCCGGTTCTGTTGCGCCGCTTGCGATTTGAAGTGCGTTGCACGCAAGCATTTCCTGCGGCCAATGTCTCCAATGCGCGCGATGCCCTGAGCGCATGGCTCAATGCCCGACCCAACGGCGTCAGGCCTCCCATCCCGGCAGACAAGGCCGAAGCGGATCGCCTTGCCCGCGCAGAGGCGGACCCCGCACGCGCAGCCTCGGCCTGGCTGCATTACTCGTATCGGCAAGACCTGAAGGCCGGAGAGCGGGAGTTCGCGGTGACAGAAGCTGGCAAAGCCGCCGGGCGCGCAGGCGCACCGCTCGAAATATCTGCGCTGGCGCGGGCGGAAGGGCTGTCTGACAGCAATCGCGGATTTGGGCGTGCAGCCGCGTCCCGTCGCTCAGCGATCAATATGCGTCCTATGCTCGACGAGCCGGAAATCCGCGCTGATCCAGAGGCGTCCGCGCGCCTGAGACTGTTCCTTGCCACGCTCTATGGCGAAGCCCGCATGGGGGCCGAAGAGCGGGCGGCGCTTGATGAAGTAGTGTCTGACAAACGCCTGCCAGAAAAGCACCCGTTGCGCACAGCCGCGCTTCTTGGCCTTGCCAACGCAGCAGCGGCACAGGATGACACGGCCAATGCTGCTGAAGCCTTTGCGGCAACAGGGCTATCTCCCAGCCAATGCGCGGCACTGAGCCAGAAACCAATCCTTCTGAAAAAGAACACCTCAAGCGATGACTATCCCCTCGAAGCCATAGCGTGGGGCTTCACCGGATGGGTCAGGGCGGAATATGACATTGATGCCAATGGCAAAACGGCCAACATCCGCCATATCGCCAGCTTTCCCGCCGGGATTTTCAACAAGGCTGGCAGCCGTGTTGTAGGCGATTTCGCGTACCGGAAATCCTACCGGCCAGATGGCAGCGCAGGATGCACGGCAAGCGGACAGAGCATCGTGTTCGGGATCATCTACTAACCACATAGCGCGCTCTTTCTCTCTGGATTCGCGGGGCTTGGCGGTTTATGGATCGCCATTGTTTGTCGCGAGGCAAAGCAGCAGGAGCATGGCGTGGACTACGGCAAGGTTTTCAACGCGGCGATTGACCGGCTTCACGAGGAAGGCCGGTACCGCGTCTTCATCGACATTCTGCGCAACAAGGGGGCCTTCCCCAATGCGCGCTGTTTTGCCGGGCATAACGGGCCGAAGCCGATCACCGTCTGGTGCTCGAACGATTATCTCGCCATGGGCCAGCATCCCAAGGTGATTGCCGCCATGGAAGAGGCGCTGCACGATGTGGGCGCGGGTTCTGGCGGCACGCGCAACATTGGCGGCAACACGCATTACCATGTCAATCTGGAAGCCG
>CALMZE010000183.1 GCA_937870585.1 uncultured Sphingomonadales bacterium
CACCGTCTTCCTGCCGAAGACCGATTTCCCCATGAAGGCCGGCCTGCCCCAGAAGGAGCCGGGCATTCTCGCGCGCTGGCAGGCGATGGATATTTATGGCGAGACGCGCAAGCGCCGCGCGGGGCGGAAACAGTTCATCCTCCATGATGGCCCGCCCTACGCCAATGGAGACATGCACATCGGCCATGCGCTCAACCATATCCTGAAGGACATGGTGTGCCGCACGCAGACTTTGCTAGGCAAGGATTCGCCCTACATCCCTGGCTGGGATTGCCACGGCCTGCCCATCGAATGGCGCGTGGAAGAGGAATATCGCAAGAAAAAGCGCAACAAGGATGAGGTGCCGGCCAAGGAATTCCGCGCCGAATGCCGTGCCTATGCGCAGAATTGGGTGAACATCCAGCGCGAACAGATCAAGCGGCTGGGCGTGCTCGGCAATTGGGACAAGCCCTACCTCACCATGGATTTCGACGCGGAGGCGACGATTGTTGCCGAACTGATGAAGTTTGCCGAAAGCGGCCAGCTCTATCGCGGCGCGAAGCCGGTGATGTGGTCTCCGGTGGAAAAGACCGCATTGGCCGAAGCCGAGGTGGAATATGAGGACATCACGAGCACGCAGATCGATGTGGCGTTCGAGATTGTTGAGTCTCCGATTGCGGAACTGGTCGGCGCGCATGCCGTGATCTGGACGACGACGCCCTGGACGATCCCGGTGAACCAGGCGATCGCTTATGGGCCGGATGTTGAGTATGCTCGTGTCAGCGTCATGTGGGATATGCCGGAAGGCAACCCTGCAACACCGCAAGGGTTCTTTGCGATAATCTCCACGTCTCTTGTCGATCAATTCAAAGCAAGACTGGCTGCCAATGGCTACTGCGAGGGTGCATCACTCGCCAATTTGAGAATCGATGTGTGTGAGACTTACAAAGGCTCCGACCTAGCCGGAACCATCGCCCGCCACCCGATGCACGCGCTCGGCGGCTTCTTTGCCAAACCCCGCCCCTTCCTGCCCGGCGATTTCGTCACGACTGACAGCGGCACCGGCCTAGTCCATATGGCCCCCGATCACGGCGAGGACGATTTCGATCTGTGCAAGGCGCACGGCATTGAGCCGCAATTCGCGGTGCTGGGCGATGGCAAGTATCGTGACGACTGGGCGTGGCTCGGCGGGCAGGGCAGCGTCATCAACCCCAAATTCAACGCGCCCGATGGCCCGATCTGTTCGGACCTGCGCGAGAGCGGCGGGCTGCTCGCCGCGAGTGCGGATTACAAGCACAGCTACCCCCATTCGTGGCGGAGCAAGGCCAAGGTCATCTATCGCTGCACCCCGCAATGGTTTGTGCCGATGGATAAATCCCTCTCCCACGGGGAGAGGGAGGGAGCGCCGCAGGCGCGGAAGGGTGAGGGCGATGCGCTCACCGCCGGGCACCCTCACCCCAACCCTCTCCCGGAGGGAGAGGGGGCTACCCTGCGCGAAAAGGCGATGGCCGCCATAGCCGAAACCCGCTTCGTCCCCGAAAAGGGCCGTAACCGCATTGGCTCCATGGTGGAAGGCCGCCCGGACTGGGTGCTCTCCCGCCAGCGCGCATGGGGTGTGCCGATCACGCTCTTCGTGGACCGCAAGACCGGACAATATCTCTGCGACGCGCAGGTCAACAAGCGCATCGAAGACGCGGTGAAAGCCGAAGGCGTCGATGCCTGGTGCGACGAGAATGCGCAGGCGTTCCTCGGCGACGCCTATGCCGCCGCCGATTATGAGCGCGTGACCGACATTCTGGATGTGTGGTTTGATAGCGGCTGCACCCATGCCTTCGTGCTGGAAAGCGGCAAATGGCCCGAACTGTTGCGCACCGATGGCTCCACCCACCCAGCGGACCTCTATCTGGAAGGCAGCGATCAGCATCGCGGCTGGTTCCAGTCGAGCCTGTTGCAAAGCTGTGGCACGCGCGGCCAAGCGCCCTACAAGGCGGTGCTGACCCACGGCTTCACGATGGACCAGAAGGGCATGAAAATGTCCAAATCGCTGGGCAACACCATCAACCCGGCGGATTTGATGCGCGATTATGGCGCGGACATTTTGCGGCTCTGGGCGCTCTCGGTCGATTTCACCGAGGATCACCGCATCGGCAAGGAAATCCTCTCTGGCGTGGCGGATCAGTATCGCAAACTGCGCAACACCTTCCGCTACCTGCTGGGCGCGCTCGACGGGTTCAGCGAAGCGGAGAAGGTGCCGATTGCGGAGATGCCGGAGTTGGAACGGCATATTCTTGATGAGCTCACTCGAGTCGACGAGAATTTGATACGTGCCGTCAATGATTTCGATTTCAATGACTATGTGCGGCGTTTGGTCGACTTTGCAAATGACGATCTGAGTACATTCTATTTCGATATTCGCAAAGACGTCCTGTATTGTGACATCAGCCCTAAGCAGCCCCACGGCACGAAGGAACGCCGCGCTTACAGGACGGTGTTGGACATTCTGTTTCATGCTTTAGTGCGTTACGCTGCGCCAATCCTCGTCTTTACAGCGGAAGAAGTGTGGCAGTCTCGCTTCCCAGACGAGAATGAATCTGTCCATTTTCTCGAATGGCCAAAGATGGAGCCTGCGTGGAAAAACCCTGAAGTTAGTGAAATGATCTGGGCCGCCTGTTCTGTGAGAAGCGCAGTAAACAAGGCGATTGAGCCCCTTCGTCGAGAGAAGGTCGTGGGCTCCAGTTTGATGTGCGAAGTTGATGTTTGCATCGGTGATCCCGGGATTTTAGCCGCTGCAAAAGCAGTCAATATGGCCGAACTGTGCATTGCTTCCGAAGTGCGGGTCTTTGCAGGCGATGCTGGACCAGATTTTGTGAAGGCCAATGTCACCAAAACCACCCACCACAAATGCGGCCGCTGCTGGCGTCATCTGCCCGAAGTGAGCGCGGACGGCGCGTTGTGCGGGCGGTGCGAGGAGGTTGTGCATGGCTAACCTTCGCGTCTTCGCGCCTTCGCGCGAACCCAAAGCAATGATGTCGCGCGAAGACGCGAAGGCCGCGAAGGGTGTTGCGCGATGAACCCCCGCATCCTCGCCTTCACGCTCGCGGCCATTGTGGCGGGCGTTGATCAGTTTCTGAAATACTGGATCCTCGCGGCGTACAACCTCGATTATCAGGGCGCGCAGCACGATATTCTGCCCTTCTTCCAGTTCACACTCACGCACAATGAAGGCATTGCGCTGGGGCTGTTTCAGGCGGGGTCTGCCGCTGCGCGCTGGTCTCTCACCGGGCTGCTCAGCCTTGTCACCATCGGCGTGACCTATTGGCTGTGGACCGAAAAGAACCGCAACGATGCACTCGGCCTCGGGCTGATTCTGGGCGGCGCTATCGGCAATCTGGTGGATCGCGCGCGGCTCGGCTATGTCATCGACTATGCCGATTTGCATTTCGGTGATTTCCGCCCCTTTTTGATCTTCAATTTGGCGGACGCCGCCATTACGATAGGTGTATTGATGCTGCTGGCCCGCGCGCTGTTCGTGCGCGATGACAGCCCCGAAACGGAGACGAAGTGATGCGCAAGGTATTGGTTGCGGGGTTGATGCTGGTGGCCTTGTCTGGCTGCGGACGCAGCAGTGGCGTGTTCGGGCGGGATCGCCCTGACGAAATGTCGGTGACGCGCGCCGCGCCACTGGTTGTGCCGCCCGATTTCGCGCTCGTCCCGCCGCGCCCCGGCCAGCCGCAGGCGCAGGCCGCAGACAGCTCCACTCAGGCGCTTCAAGCCATGTTCGGCGGCACCGCCCAGCGCAGCGCCTCTGAAACCAGCGCCGTCTCCCAAGCCGGTGGCGCACGCGCGCAGGCTGGCATCCGCTCCGAAGTGGGCGATCCGGCAACCTCGGTAGTAGACAAGGGCTCCACCACGCGCGACATCATCGCGGCACCGGAAGGCCCCGGACAGGACGCCACGGCCAGCACGCCGCGGTGATCTTGCTCCCCTCCCGCTTGCGGGAGGGGCTGGGGGTGGGCCTGAGCCCTGACCCATTCCCACCCCTGACCCCTCCCGCAAGCGGGAGGGGAAAATGCTGACCCTCTTCCTACGCCGTCTGGCGACGGCCATCCCGACGCTGTTCGCGGTTATCCTCCTCTCTTTCCTGCTGATGCGCTTTGCGCCGGGCGGGCCGTTCGATGGAGAGCGACCGCTGGACCCCGCCACGCGAGAGGCGCTGATTGCCGCTTACGGCATGGATCAGCCGCTGCCCGTGCAATTCGTCCGCTATCTCGGCAACCTTGCCCATGGCGATTTCGGGCCGAGTCTGGTCTATCGCGATTTCATCGTCACCGAACTGGTCGCCAATGGCCTCCCGGTTTCACTGACGCTGGGCGCGCTGGCTCTGCTGCTGGCGCTCGCGCTTGGCGCGGGGAGCGGGCTCGCCGCCGCGCTCAAGCCCGGCGGCCGGGCAGACCGCGCCATCGGCCTGATCGCAACGCTCCTCACCGTGCTGCCGAGTTTTGTCACCGCTCCGGCGCTCGTGCTCCTGTTCGCGCTCGGGCTAGGCTGGTTGCCGGTTTCAGGCTGGGGAGACGGCGCAGCGCGGCATTTGGTGCTGCCCGTCATCGCCCTTGCTTTGCCTGCCACCGGTGCCATCGCCAAGCTGACGCGCGCCGGGCTGACCGAAGTGCTGGAGCAGGATCATGTCCGCGCCGCCCGCGCTCGTGGCCTTTCCCCATGGCGCACGCTCACCCGCCATGCGCTGCGCCCGGCACTGGTGCCGGTGGCGAGCTATGTCGGGCCAACGGCTGCGGGGCTGCTGACAGGCGCAGTGGTGATTGAAACCATCTTCGCACTGCCGGGCCTTGGCCGCTACTTCGTACAGGGCGCGCTGAACCGTGACTACCCGCTCGTCCTCGGCGTGGTAACGCTCTATGCGGCGCTGATCATCCTGTTCAATTTGCTCGCCGATCTGGCCTATGGCTGGCTTGATCCAAGGGTGCGGGGATGAGACTTCCCCTCGCCCTCCTCCTGCTCATCCTCCTTGCCGCACTCATCGGCCCGGCGCTGCTGCCATGGCGCTTTGACGTGATCGACTGGGATGCCGTGCGCGCTTCCCCCTCTTCTGCGCACTGGCTTGGAACAGACAGCGTGGGCCGCGATCTGCTGGCGCGAACGCTGATGGGCACGCGCATCACGCTCTCAGTCGCCATCGCTGCCGCGCTGGTCGCCATGCTGATCGGCACGGCCTGGGGCGCGATTGCCGGTTGGGCGGGCGGGCGCGTGGATGATCTGATGATGCGGATTGTGGATGCGCTCTATGCCCTGCCCTTCATGTTCGTCGTCATCCTTTTGATGGTGGTGTTTGGCCGCTCGATCCTGCTCGTGTTCCTCGGCATCGGGGCGGTCGAATGGCTGACGATGGCGCGCGTGGTACGCGGGCAGGTGATCCAGTTGAAGGCCCGGCCCTTCATCCTTGCCGCTGAGGCAGGGGGCAGTCCGCCGCGCGCAACCATCCTCCACCACGTCCTGCCCAACATTGCCGGCGTGGCGCTTGCCTATCTGATGCTGACCTTGCCGCAGGTCGTGATGGTGGAAAGCTTCCTCTCCTTCCTTGGCCTTGGCGTGCAGGAACCGATGACCTCGCTCGGCATTCTGGTGAAGGATGGCGCGGACGATATGGACCTGATGCCGCACGCGCTGCTCGTGCCCGGCGGTGTGCTGGTGACGCTGCTGTTGTGCCTGACGCTGCTCGGCGAGCGGTTGCGTGATCGGTTTGCGGGATGAGTGTCTACAGCGTTGAACAACTTTCGATCACTATCCCCGATCCGTCGCCGCCGCGCAGGCGGGGGCCCCTCTCCCGCCTGGGCTCCGATACTGAGAGCGGCCCCCGCCTGCGCGGGGGCGACGGGGGCGTA
>CALMZE010000184.1 GCA_937870585.1 uncultured Sphingomonadales bacterium
GATCGAATATTCGCTGCTCTCCGCGCATGAAGCCACGCCGGAGCAGCGCGCTGAAATTCTCGAAATCGCATGGAATTCGCAAAACGCCTTCCAGCTGCTCTTCGCGTTCAGCGATGTGATGACCGACCCTTCCGCCAATGATTATGTTGCCGAATTTGTGCGCAGCAAAATCCGCGGCATCGTGAAAGACCCGGCCACGGCAGAACTGCTCTGTCCCAAATCCTATCCGATTGGTGGCAAGCGGCTGTGCATCGGCAATGGCTATTTCGAGGGGCGATTTGGTGCGGGGCGTGGGGGGGACCGCCGCTGGCTTTGATGCCGCCACCGGGGCTTTGACCCGCATAGACATTCAAGGCGTCAACAAGCTGAAGATCACGGAAAAATGGTCGGAAGGGGCGACAACTTATCTGGGATCGATGGTGGCGGGCTTCCCCAACATGTTCATGATCCACGGCCCGATGACGCCCGCTGCGCAAGCGCAGATGATCACGGCAGGCGAATGGCAGGTCGATTGGACCGTGGATTTGATCGACGCGATGGAGCGCGATGGCTGCACGCGGATCGATACGACCGAAGAGGCCGAACAATCCTGGGCTGATGAAGTGGCGATGTGCGCCAGCCAGACCGTCCATAACCTCGCTGACTCCTGGTATAATGGCAAGAATATCGAGGGGAAAAAGGGCGGCTTTGCCGTTTATGTCGGGGGCTTCCCGCGCTTCCGCCAATTGTGCGAGGATGCCGTGGCGCAGGGCTATCAGGGCTTTGAACGGAGCTGAGCCCTCGCTTCATAGGGCGCCAAACTGGCTTGATCCTGCCGCCCGGCAGGAATAGTCCGGCAGGATGCAACCGGCCCTGACCCTGAAGATTTCCATCCGCCTCTATTGTGGCGAGGAGATTGCGATGGGGCCGGGCAAGGCTGACCTGCTGGATGCAATCAAGGCGCATGGCTCCATCTCGGCGGCCGGGCGTGCCATGGATATGAGCTACCGCCGGGCTTGGCTGCTAGTCGATGCGATGAACCGCTGTTGGGCGGAGCCGCTTGTCTCTACGGTGCCCGGCAGTGCCCATGGCGGTGGCGCGCGGGTGACGGCGCTGGGCGAGACGGTGCTCGCTTCCTATCGCGCTTTGCAGGGCCGGGCGGCGGAGCTGGAAGCGGGCGCTGAATGCGCGGCGCTGGAGGCCTTGCTGCTGAAATCACCCAAGGCCAGCCAGAAGGACTGAGTTTCAGGTTGGCGGCCCGGCGCGCTTCCTATATATCATAAAACATAGCGATATTCCGCTGGTGATATCAGGACGAATGCCCGTGCCCTTCTTGCGCCATTTGGCCTTCATTGTCTGTGCGTTGCTCGCCGGGCTCACGCCTGCCGAAGCTCAGCAGCGTGCGCCGCTGGTGCTCGCGGCGGCCAGCCTGCAAGAGGCGCTGAACGAGGCCGCCAGCGCCTGGGCTGCACAGCGCCATCCGCGCCCGGTCCTGTCCTTTGCGGGCTCATCCGCGCTGGCCCGCCAGATTGAAGCGGGTGCGCCAGCCGATCTGTTCATTTCGGCAGATGAGGAGTGGATGAACCATGTGGCGGCTAAGGGCCTGATCCGGCCCGCCAGCCGGGTGCCATTCATGTCCAACCGGCTGGTGCTGGTTGCACCAGTGAGCAGCGCAGCGCGGCTGGCGATTGGTCCGCGCTTCCCTCTGGCGCGCGCGCTGGGAGCCGGACGGCTCGCTATGGCCGATCCGGACAGCGTGCCGGCGGGCAGATATGGAAAGGCCGCGCTTGCCCGGCTGGGTGTCTGGCCTGCTGTGGCGGGTAAAGTGGCGCGCGCCGAAAATGTGCGTGCAGCGCTCGCGCTTGTCGAACGCGGCGAAGCGCCGTTTGGGATCGTCTATGCGACTGACGCCCGTGCCTCGGCCAAGGTGCGCGTGGTTGGCGTGTTCCCGGCAAACAGCCATCCGCTGATCAGCTATCCGCTTGCCACTCTTCGCAGATCGACCAACCCGGACAGCGAGGCCTTTCGCCGCTTCCTCATCTCGCGACCGGGCAAGGCGATCTTTGCCCGGCACGGCTTCGTTCCGCGTTGATGGGGCAGGGACGATGCTGAGCGCGGAGGAATGGGGCATCGTGCTCCTCTCACTGAAAGTCAGCGGCGTTGCTGTGCTCCTGTGCCTGCCTATTGCCTTCGGGCTGGCGTGGCTGCTCGCGCGCGGACGCTTTCCCGGCCGGGTTGTGCTCGATGCGCTGGTGCATCTGCCGTTGGTCTTGCCGCCCGTTGTAACAGGCTGGCTGCTGCTGCTGGCCTTTGGCAATAATGGCCCGGCGGGGCGATGGTTTTCTGAAGCGCTGGGGATCAGCTTCATGTTCCGCTGGACAGGCGCGGCGCTGGCGGCTGCCGTGATGGCGCTGCCGCTGATGGTGCGCGCGATGCGGCTCTCCATCGAAGCGGTTGACCCCAAGCTTGAACAAGCTGCCGAAACGCTGGGCGCCTCGCGCGCGCATGTTTTTGCTACCATCACTCTGCCGCTCGCTTTGCCGGGGCTTTTGGCGGGCATGGTGCTGGGCTTTGCACGCTCGCTGGGTGAGTTCGGGGCGACGATTACGTTCGTTTCGAACATTCCGGGTGAAACGCAAACGCTGCCAATCGCCATTTACAGCGCACTGCAAGTGCCCGGCAGCGAGGCTGTCGTGACGCGCCTTGCCATATTGTCGGTCGCTCTCTCGCTTGCCGCGTTGATCGCCTCTGAAACGCTGGTGCGGCGGTCTGGGCAGGGAAGGGGGCGCCATGTCCTTTGAGGTGCGCGTGGAGAAGCGTCTCGGCGAGCGTATGATCGCGGCGGAGTTTGTCAGCGATGCAGGGCTCACGGCCCTGTTCGGCCTCTCCGGTGCGGGCAAGACATCGCTGCTCAATATGGTCGCCGGATTGTTGCGGCCCGATGCGGGGCGGATCGTGGTGGATGGCTCTGTGCTGTTCGATTCTGCAACCGGAATTGATGTGCCCGCGCGCGCGCGCCGGGTCGGCTATGTCTTTCAGGATGGCCGCCTGTTCCCCCACAAGCGGGTGAAGGATAATCTGCTGTATGGCTGGGCTCTGGCCGATCCGGCGCAGCGCTGGATGGATCTGGACGAAGCCGTCCGCTTCCTTGGCATCGGTCCTCTGCTTAATCGCTGGCCACGCACGCTCTCCGGTGGGGAGGCGCAGCGCGTGGCGATTGGGCGGGCGCTGTTGTCTGCGCCGCACATGCTCCTGATGGATGAGCCGCTCGCCTCGCTTGATCGTGGCCGGCGAGAGGAGATCATGCAGGTGATCGAACGGCTGCGTGACGAGCTGAAGCTACCTATCCTCTATGTCAGCCATGATCGCGATGAAGTGGAGCGGCTGGCCACGCTGATCGTGCCGGTTGAGTCTCATGGATTTTAATGTATACTCGATATGTCGGAATTAAAGAGCTATTCGTCGCCTGACCGATTGCCAATCGGATTGCTCCGGCTAGCTTCCATTCTGTCAGAACGCACCGCGAGTCGTCATGGCCCGCTTGTGGCAGGACAGGAGATGCCGTGATGAGCATGAACTGGATTCCATTGTGGAACACCCGTCTGCTTTGATCAGATCGTTGAATATTGTCCATTTTCGAACGGAAATCGAACCGGCGGCGGGCCACTCCTCCCGTTAGCGCTCGCCGGTTGCGCTTGCCCGTGTGACGGGGGCGAGCGCGGAAGGAAGCCCCGCGCAGGGCAGGCAGCGCCTTGCGCGGGGTGACCGGAACCCAATGCCGATAGCCGATCTATTCACGCTGCGAGGCAATGTTTATTGTATACTAAAATAATAGACTATAGATGCTAACCCAAGACATTGAGAGATGTTGACCCCCGCTGGAGCGCCCCATGCGCTCCATCCACGCAGTGACAGGAGCCGCACCATGACTGAACAGCCTCGCTCGCCACTCGATCCGGAGATGCAGAAGCATTTCGATGACAGCCTCGCCAGCGTGCGCGACGCTCTGATCGGGCTTAAATATGGCAGTATCGCGCTCACGGTTCATGAGAGGCGGGTTGTCCAGATCGACGTGACGGAAAAGAAGCGGCTCAAGCCGAACTGATTCCGAACACACACCAATACCCCTTCACCTCACAAACGAACCGACCGGACCACTGGAGGCATCGTGATCAATTTCAGGGAATTTGACCATGATCACCCATACCCTCCTGCTCGCCAGTGCGGCGAGTTTGGCCATCATTGCCGCGCCGGTTCACGCTGAAGAGGCGGCAGACGATCAGAATAGCTCCGTTGGCACCGGCGCTGATGACACAGGCGAAATCCTCGTCACCGCCCGGCGTCGTTCCGAAACGGCGCAGGAAGTGCCACTCGCCATATCGGTCATCGGTGGTGAGCATATCGACAATACGGGCAGCTTCAATGTGGGTCGCCTGACGCAATTGACGCCGACGCTAACCTTCTATTCCTCCAACCCGCGCAACAGCGCTGCCAATATCCGTGGCCTTGGCGCGCCATTTGGGCTGACCAATGACGGGATCGAACAGGGCGTCGGCATCTATGTGGATGATGTCTATTATTCGCGCGCGGCCTCATCCACCTTCGACTTTCTCGACGTGGCGCAGATCGAAGTGCTGCGCGGGCCGCAGGGCACGCTCTATGGCAAGAATACGACTGCGGGCGCGATCAACATCACCACGCGCCAGCCGACCTTCGATTTTGAAGGTCGCGCCGAAGTGAGTGTGGGCAATCTGCAATTCAAGCAGGCCAAGGCAGCGGTTTCCGGCCCGCTTTCAGACACTGTGGCGGCACGCATCGCCATCTCATCAACCAGCCGGCGGGGCACGATCTACAACGTGACCACAAACCGGTGGATCAACGCGCAGGATAATCTGGGGCTGCGCGCGCAAGTGCTGTTCAAGCCCAATGCTGATCTGGAGATCACGCTGGCGGGCGATTACAACAAGCAGGATGCGGTATGCTGCGGGACCGTTTACGTCCGCACCGGCTCCACCCAGCGTGCGCTCAATCGTCAATATGCGGCGCTGGCGGCGGCGCAGGGCTATAGCGTGGTAAGCACCAATCCTTTTGACCGGCTGACCGATATTGATGCCAATCTGAACGCGGGCAACATCATCGGCGGTGCATCGCTGCGCGTGAAATGGGATGTTGGCCCCGGCGAGATCACGGCTGTCACTGCTTGGCGGCATTGGGACTGGAAGCCGGAGAATGACCGTGATTTTACCGGCCTGCCGATCATCACCAAATCGCAAAACCCTACTCGGCAGAATCAATATACGCAGGAACTGCGCTACGCCCAATCCGGCCCCAAGCTGGATTTCGTATTGGGCGCGTTTGGATATTATCAGAAAATCAACACACAGGGGCTGGAGCAGCATGGCGCTGCATCGAGCCGCTGGAGCATCAATCCTGCAAATGCACTGTCGCTTGATCCCAGCGTGCTGAACGGCCTCACAGCCATCAACACGCAGGCGCTGAGCAACACCAGCATCGCGCTATATGGGCAGGCGAGCTGGAAAGTGACCGACGTCCTTACGATCCAGCCGGGCATCCGCATCAATTATGACAAGAAGTCCGGGCTTTATGATCGGACGGTTTTTGATGGTGCTGGGGTGCCCGTGCGGCTGACCGACACGGGTGCGCGCCGTGCCGCGCAACTGGCGATCTTTGCGCCGCAATCCTATCAACCCTCGGGCAGCGACTGGAACTTGAGCTATGATCTGACGGCCAGCTATGAGCTTGCGCCTGACATTCGCACCTATGCCACTTACGCCAAGGCGTTCAAATCCTTCGGCATCAACCAGAATGGCGTGCCCAATGATGCGACCGGCATGCCCGCGCTTGCCGCGCAGACGATCAAGCCGGAATCGCTCAATCACTATGAAGCGGGCATCAAGGCGCAGTTTTGGGATCGCAAGGCGACGGTCAACATTGCGGCCTTCCGCACCGACATCAAAAACTATCAGGCGCAAGTGACCAATGGCTCACTGGGGCTGGTGCGCGGCTATCTCGCCAATGCGCAGAAGGTGCGGACGCAGGGCTTGGAAGCGGACGTCTCGCTGCGCTCCAGCGACCGCTTCAATGTCTATGTCAACGGGGCCTACACCGATGCGACATACCGAAAGTTCGTCGATGCGCCGTGCCCGCCCGAACTGTCCGGTGGCGGCACAGGGGGCGTGATCGGCGCTGCGGGCGCTCCCGGCACCAATAGCCCCGCGAATTGCGATATTTCAGGTCAACGTCTGCCCGGCGTGTCGAAATTCACATTCTCTTACGGCGCTGAATATAATATACCCGCCAAATTGCTGGGCAAGGATGGAGCCGTCTATCTCGGCTTTGATGGCAGCACGCGCTCCCGCTTCTCGTCCAACCCGTCACCTTCTGCCTATACGTGGGTGGATGGCTATGCGCTCAGCAATGTCCGGCTGGGGTTTCGGACAGAAGGCGGGTTCGACATTTTCGGCTGGGTCCGCAACGCATTTGACGTGGACTATTTCGAGGCGCTCAACGTGCCGTCCGGCAATACCGGACTGATCACTGGCCAAACGGGCGATCCGCGCACCTTTGGCGCGACGATCAAGGCGCAATTCTGACGCTGCATCCGGCAGGGATGCTGCCCTGCCGGATTTGAAGCTGCACCGCTTACCGGAAGCTGCAATCCAGACCCGACCAGAGGTTGGTGATCTTGCCGGTGGGGCGGAGTGAGGAGACGAGGCCGCTCACGCCCGCCAGCGCGAATTCATTGCCGAGTGTGCTCTTGGCAATGCGCACCTTGCCGAGCTTGCGCAACTGCGCCAGCGTGGTGCCGATCCGCATCCCGTTCGTGGTACGGAGGCTGTCCGCCCGTTCATCGAGTGACCAGCCCTGAAAGGTCCCGCCCTGGAAGAGCAGGTTCAGCCCATCGGGCCAACTCGCAAAATCGATCGGACCCGCGCCACATTCCGAATTGGTCGATTCCCCGGCTTCGGGGCGAGAGGCGAGGGCGGCCATCACGTCCTTGCGGTCGGTGCCGAACTTCACCCGTGTCACCACGCCATTGGGCGCGGTGAGCACCAGACCTTGCGCGTTCAGGCTCGTTTTTGTCTCGGCCACGGGAGACAGCTTCATGGACTGGGTGAGCTGCATTTCGCCGCCGCCGGGGTGGACGCCTGGTTTGAGCGCTACACCGCCACGGTGTCGCCCGAGCAGTTGGGCGAGCGCATCGTGTTCCGCTTCACTGACGGCGACACGGGCACGATGTCGCGTGAAGAGATGCTGGCCCACGTCATTACCCACGGCGCGTACCACCGCGGCAATGTGGGGCAGGTGCTCAAGTCCATCTCCGTCGTGCCGCCGCGCGATCTGTTCACCAAGTTTTTGCACATCAGCGAGCCGCAGCGCCGGCAGGCCTGAGCCTGCCGTACCAACGGCAGTCCCGCAAGTGACGCGGGTCCCTGTTCCATGTCACACCCCTGACAGCGGCCCCGTCCCATCCCTGCCTACAGTGCGCCTGTCTCCACTGCATAGGGCTGACGCCATGAACACCGCCAACGCATCGCTTGCGCAGCTTCGCGCCATCAACCAGTCTGCCGCGTTCAACCAGTGGTGCGGCATCGAGGTGCT
>CALMZE010000185.1 GCA_937870585.1 uncultured Sphingomonadales bacterium
GCGCTGCGGTCTGGTTGGCAAGGGCATCTTTGAGAAGCGCAGTTTCGTCGGCGCTCAGCCCGTCGGCTGCGAGATCGGCAAGGGCGGTTTCACCCGTTCCGCTCGCGCCGCACATCGGAGCCTTGCCGTTGCCTTTTGGTGCGCTTTTCCAGAGTGTCAACAGACGTTGCGCCTGCGTGGATGGCCCATCCATGATGCGTTCATTGAACGACGAGAGCAGGCTGCGTTCGGCAAAGCCCAATGCGCCGCCTTCAGCCTTCTGACCCATTTGCCATGATCTGGCTGCAATCTCGTCGGCCAGCTTCGCATCGGTGGACTTGAGCAATGTCCAGAGCGGTTTTCGCTCCAGCGCAGCGTTGAGCGCGGGCCAGGACAAGCCCCAGCCGGTCATTTTCATCCGTTCGGCATCATCAATGCTGCGCGTGAGTGCGCGGGCAGCGATCATTTCCTTGTGGCTTGGTTCCCAGATGCTGGAGTTGGGCGTGGCGAGCGCCTTGTCCACGAAGGCGGAGTCGATCCCCGCCCGGTAGAAGGCGGCGGCTTGCATGAAATCTGGCTCTGCATTGGACTTGCGCGCGGCGCGCCCGGTCACGGGATCGCCATTGCGGTCCAGATCGATCGAGTTGTGAAAGCCGATTTTGGCGCGCGCATAAGCGGTGCGATTGACGCCCGAAGCCATGATCAGCGTGCAGGCCGAGGCACAGTTGGACTCGACATAGGTATCCAGCCTGGCCTCCCGCACCAGAGAGGCAATCAGAAAGGCCTCCAGCACCAGCCCGCCGCCCGAATCCAGCCAGATGCTCTTCACCGACTTCGCATCAGCAAAGATGCGCTTGAACTTGCGGAAGGCACCCAGTTCAATATCGCCTTCAATCTTCAGGGTTCGTCCGTCATCTGAAAGCGCGATGGACAGCACATCGTCAGAGGGTTCCTTCTCGCCAAACAGGATTGCGTTCAGCGGATCGTCCGTCAGCACAGGCGCAGGCTTGGCGGCCAGCAGCAACGGCGCAACGATCAGCGGGAACAGAACGTGCTTCAACCTCATGAACGATATTCATGCATGATCTGTCTGTGGTGGCAAGAGTAGCACCGCAAATGGTTGATTTGTAGGGCGCGCTGGCCCAGCATGGCAGGCATGAGCGCCGATCCACCTCATAAGCGAACAACGCGGTTGTGGCATTGGACCAATGCTGTGGCGGTGATCGTGATGCTGATGAGCGGCGCGACCATCTCCAATGCGCATCGCTTTCTCTATTGGGGGCAAAAGGGCGCGATGCCCGAAGAGGCGTGGTTGCGCGTACCCCGCTTCCCCGGATGGCTGACTTTGCCCTCTCATTATGATCTGTCCTCTGCGCGCGAATGGCATCTGGCGTTTGCGTGGCTGTTTGCGTTCGGGTTCGGCGCATTTTTGGCCGCGTCGCTGCTCAACGGCCATTTCCAGCGCGATCTGAGAGTGGGCCGGGCGGGCAGCCGCTATCATCCGCTCCAGAAGCTCATCTATTGTGGTTTGCTGTTCGGGATGCTGCCCTTGCTGATCGGAACGGGCCTTACCCTCTCTCCGGGCATGAATGCAGCTTGGCCATGGTTGCTGGACCTGTTCGGCGGACGGCAATCGGCGCGGACGATCCACTTCTTGCTGGCGGGTACGATGGCGGCATTTCTGGTTGGACATGTGGCATTGGTGCTGGTCTCAGGTCCTGCGCGCTTGATGCGGTCCATGTTGTGGGGCGGGGAGGGCACGCAATGATCATCACAAGGCGGACCGCCCTGATTGGAGCCACATCGCTGCTGGCTGGGTGTGACCGGCTGAACAATTCCGAATCCTTCCGTGGTCTCACAGCGAAAGCGGAGAGGGCCAACTTCACCATCCAGCGCAGCTTGCAGGACCGGATGGCGCTGGCTCGCGAATTTGCGCCGGAGCAGCGCAGTCGCGTCTTCCGCGCCAATGGCACGCGCTTGCCTTCGGGCGAGGATTATGCGCGTCATGCCGTTGAGAAATTCGCCAATTGGCGGGTGGTGGTCGATGGTCTGGTCGCTCGCCCGCTCTCGCTTTCGCTCCCCGATTTGCAGAAAGTCCCCCTGCGTACCCAAACGACGCGTCATGATTGCGTGGAGGGCTGGAGTGCCATTGGCCAATGGACGGGCGCGCCGCTCAAGCTGATCCTTGATGCGGCGGGGCTGAAGCCGTCCGCACGTTTCCTTGTGTTTCACTGCGCAGACAGGATGCGCGGCGGTGTGCCCTATTATGAGAGCATAGACCTGCTGGATGCCTTCCACTCGCAGACGATTTTGGCGTGGGGGCTCAACGGCGAGTTGCTCGACGTGCCACATGGTGCCCCCGTCCGCCTCCGCGTGGAGCGGCAATTGGGGTACAAGCACGCCAAATATGTGCAGCGGATCGAGGCCGTGGCCGATCTGGCGGGCGTGTATGGTGGCAAGGGCGGCTATTGGGAAGATTCGACCGGCTATGAATGGTATGCGGGGATTTGACCACGCTTAGGTCCGGGCACTCAGTTCATCCGCCATTCACAAAAGATATAGTGTAACATTCTTCAGCCGATATGGTGGGAGAAGTTCAATGATGCGCCGGTCTATCGCTTTGATTTTGGGGTCTTCAATACTGGCGGGGGGTGCCGTTCAAGTTGTGGGGCAGCCTGTCGCTGCAACTGCAGAGACCAGCCCGGTGCGCTGCAACAGGATGGCTGACACTGACTATGGTGGTGGCATGTATCGTCCTACACCCACTGGCGCGCATCGCGGCATGATGAACGGTGCAGTTATGGCACCACCGCCGCCTCCACCCCCTCCGCCTCCGCCGCCCGTTGTCGGAATGCCCACGCCCAAAAAGGCTGCGGACGCCACGCGCGCAAAGTCTGCCGAAGTCAGGATGCGGACCGGCGGGATCATGCCCCAGCCCTACATGCCTCCAGCCCCCGAAAGTCGGGATCGCTATGCCGGGGAGGCGGTCTCCAACATTTTGGCCGTGGTAGAACAGCCGGTTTCCACCTTCTCGGTCGATGTTGACACCGCATCCTATGCCAATGTCCGCCGCTTCCTCTCCGATGGCCAGCTGCCCCCGGCAGACGCAGTGCGGACCGAGGAGATGATCAACTATTTCCGCTATGATTATGAAACCCCGGCGGATCGCAGTCGTCCCTTCGCGCTTTCGGCCGATATGAGCCGCACGCCATGGAATGCGGATACGCGCCTGCTGCGTATCGGTATCAACGGCTATGATCTGGCGAAGGGCAAGCGCCCGCCAGCCAATCTGGTGTTTCTGGTTGATGTGTCGGGCTCGATGTTCAGTCAGGACAAGCTCCCGCTCGTCAAAACCTCGCTGTCCTTGCTGGCGGACCGGCTGTCCCCGCAGGATCGCGTCTCGATTGTGGTCTATGCGGGTGCGGCGGGTATTGTGCTCGAACCCACCAACAAGCCCCAATATATCAAGGCCGCGCTGGATTGCTTGCAGGCCGGCGGATCCACAGCGGGCGGGCAGGGCATGGAGCTCGCTTATGCCACGGCGCAGGCCAATTTCATCAAGGGCGGGGTCAACCGCGTGGTTATGGCGACCGATGGCGATTTCAATGTCGGCATCTCCTCACAGGACGGGATTGAAGCCATCGTGAAGAAGAACCGCGAAAGCGGCATCACGCTGACCACCCTCGGCTTCGGGCGCGGCAATCTGAATGATGCGATGATGGAAAAGGTCGCAGACATCGGCAACGGCAATTATGCCTATATCGATAGCGCCATCGAAGCGCAGAAGGTGCTTGATGAGGAAATGGCGGCAACGCTCTTCACCATCGCCAAGGATGTGAAGATCCAGATCGAATTCAACCCGGCGCAAGTGAAGGAGTATCGCCTGATCGGCTATGAGAACCGTCTGCTCGCCGAAGAGGATTTCAACAATGACAAGGTGGATGCGGGCGATATTGGCGCAGGCCATCAGGTAACGGCGCTCTATGAGATCGTCCCTGCCACTGGGCGCGGCTGGCTGCCGGAGCGGCGCTATGATGCGAACCGCGTGCCGGTGAAACCCTCCGGGCCGGACAGCGAACTGGCGTGGCTCAAGCTGCGCTACAAATTGCCCGATGGGGACAAGTCGATGCTGATTGAGCGCCCTGTGCCCGCCAGCTGGATCAGCAGTGCAGCGGCACCGCGCGGAGACATGGGTTTTGCGACGTCAGTCGCGGCCTTCGGGCAGAAACTGCGCGGCGACAAATATCTGGGCAGCTACAGCTGGGCAGACATTCGCGCGCTGGCGGGTGAACAGCGTGGCTATCTGCGTGAGGAATATCTCAAGCTGGTCGGGCTGGCTTCGGGGCAATCGCGGGAAGAGTGATCTACAACCCCCGCCCCACCGGCGCGCGCACCCCGGCATAGCCTTTCGCGGCCAGTTCAGCCTTCAGCACTTCGGGCTTGGGCGCATAGATGAAGCCGAAGCTGACATTATCGTCGCGCGTTTCGACGATATGGTGCAGCCGATGCGCCTGCACGATGCGCTTCATATAGGCGCTGCGCGGGACATAGCCTGTGTCCATGCGCTTATGAACGATGACATCGTGAAAGCCGAAATAGATCGCGCCATAGGCCGCCACGCCTGCGCCGACCCAGACGGCCCATGCGCCCCAGTCGCTCTGCGCCCCGCCATAGATCAGCGTGATGGAAGGCACGGCAAAGATCACCGCGTAAAGATCGTTCAGTTCGAACCGGCCTGTGCGCGGGCGATGATGGCTTTCGTGCAGGAACCAGCCAAAGCCATGCATCACCCAGCGGTGCATCACATAGGCAAATCCTTCCATGAAGGCGACGGTGAGGATGAAGAGGAGCGGGCCTGTGAACATGAACATCATATAACAAGCCATTCAGGAAGCTGTCACGCCATGATCCATATCAAGGCTCTCGACAGGCCGGAAGTCCGGTACGCCCCCAGTTGCGTCGCGTCTTTCAGGGGTTGATTGCCGGTCTGTCATGCTCCAGCGGGGTGGCCATGCGAATTCCCTCTCTCATCGTTCTGGCCACCCCGCTTCTCATTTCAGCCTGCGCCACCCCGGAAAGCCGTCTGGCTGCTGGCCTGCGTGAAGCGGGCATGGGCCGCACGATGGCGGCGTGCATGGCCGATGACATGGCGGACGAGCTGTCCATTGGCCAATTGCTCAAACTCTCGAAGCTCGGCAAGTTCCGCGAAAAGTCGATGGGTGACATGTCGATGCGCGAATTCCTGAAGGCCACGCGCGCACTCCAAGACCCGGATATTCTCAGGATCGCCACCGCCGCCAGCGTCGGTTGCGCCATCCGCACCTGACTTTGCCGCGCGTTCGGGCTTCCCAATCGCGCCCGGCTATGCTTTAGGCCCTCGCAAACCTCCCTAGAGTCGAAGGCAAAGCGATGAACATTCACGAATATCAGGCGAAGGAACTGCTGGCGAAATTTGGCGTTGCCGTTCCCAAGGGCATTGCCGCCATGTCGGTTGAAGA
>CALMZE010000186.1 GCA_937870585.1 uncultured Sphingomonadales bacterium
GAGCCTTACGCCACCCCCGCCAACCCCTCAGACCATCGCCGGTGAATAAGAGCGGTTAGGCTGTTGAGGCAGGCCGCTCCAGCAGTTCACAGGACACAAGAAGATCATCAAAATGATCTACACCGGCACGAAACAGCCGGAACAATCTGTGGAGGATTTCCGCACCTGTTCTCTGGATCGGCACGCGCCGCTGTTCATGAAACATGCTCCTCAAGGCCGGAAATATACAATCAATTTTCCACCCCTGCGCTCTGGCAAGGAGCCGCCTGCCCTCGGCCCTGATTTCATCACCGGAATATGGTGGGAGGATATCGAGGCGCTTCTCGCCTTCTACCGATCAGACGATTATCTGAACATTATCAAGCCGGATGGGCAGAAGCTGTTCGCGACGGGCTCCGCCATCCATTTTGACGCGTTCGTGCAGAAAGCGGACCGCGCGTTGGGCTAGTGGCATTTTCCGGCTTGCGGTGTTTCCCAATTGCCACAGTGCCGGAACCAGGCACAGGTTGCGGCGGACGGCTGGCATTTGCGAAGGCTTGCGCATGACCTGATGCGGCACGGTTGAGCATGACGCTACGTCAAGCTTCGCTTCTAGCCTATTCGCCAGTTTACGCTTCCGCATCTTCTGTCATCCGCGCTCACCCCGATCCGCACTCCACAGCGCTGAAAGTTCGGAATGAACAGCGGTTGGCGAAATGCGCGCAATCGATTTCCCTCAGAAATCCGCCACATTCAACGAAATTCCTCTGGCGAGCATGGACGACTGCCCCTAAGGGCTATCGCGCCCATCAAGGCCTTCGTGTCATCGACCCCGATCGAGGGGCGAGACCATAACCATCAGGTGAGGACACCAAATGAAGTTGAAATCAGTGTTGAAGAACTCGGTTGCGTTTGTTTCCGTGGTCATCCCTCTTACGCTCGCCACTCCTGCCTTTGCACAAACCTCTGACGAGGCCAGCGAGGAAGAAACAGGCGAAATCATCGTCACTGCCACGCTGCGCGAAGCCAGCGTCCAGAGCATCCCCGTGGCCGTGACGGCCGTTGCCCCCGAGACGCTGGAGCGCCAGGGCATTTCCGATATCAAGACGCTGTCTTCGATCTCGCCCAGCTTCAACATCCAGTCTTCGCAAACGGAAACGCAGGGCACATCCATCAAGATCCGCGGCGTGGGCACCACCGGCAACAACACCGGCCTGGAAAGCTCTGTCGGTGTGTTCATCGATGGCGTCTATCAGTCGCGTCCCGGCGTTGCGCTGGGCGATCTGGTGGATCTGGAACGTCTGGAAATCCTGCGCGGCCCGCAGGGCACGCTTTTCGGCCGCAACACTTCGGCCGGTGCGCTGAACGTGACGACCAAGCGCGCCAACCTCTCTGAAGTCGATGGCTTCGTGAACGCGACTTATGGCAATTATGATTTCATGAACGTGCAGGCCGGCGTGTCCGTCCCGCTCGTTCAGGACAAGGTTGCTGCCCGCGTGTCCGGCACATGGCGCAAGCGCGATGGCTATCTGAAGACGCCGACTGGTGGCGAAAGCAACGATCGTGATCGCTGGATGCTGCGCGGCCAGATCTATGCCGAACCGACCGATACGCTCAGCATTCGTCTGCTGGCCGATTATGCCAAGACGGACGAGCAGTGCTGCGAAGCTGTGGTCGTCCGCGAAACCGAACTGGCCCCCACCTTTGCCTTCCATGGTCTGGCGAATGATGGCGTGGCACAGGCTGGCATGGGCGCGCTCAACAATCTGTCGATCAACGCCGGTGATTATCTCAACGGCTCCAAGCAGTGGGGCACGTCTGGCGAGATCAAGCTCGATCTGGGCGCGGCCAAGCTGACCTCGATCACGGCCTATCGCAGCTTCCAGTCGTCCTCCACGATGACGGGCGGCTTCACGGGCAACGACACCTACACCGTCGGCAATGGTGCTGCGACTTCGCTTCCGGGCATCCTGCCCAGCGGCGATCGCATCCGCACCTTCTCGCAGGAGCTGCGCCTTCAGGGCACGGCGTTCTCCGACAAGCTCGACTGGCTGATCGGCGGCTTCTATTCGCGTGAAAAGATCCGCGCGGATCAGACGATGACGCTCAATGCGGATTTCCAGCGCACGGGCAGCGCCTTCAACTTCGGCACGGCTGCAGGCGTCAATCCGCTGTTCGCGCTGACGGCGCTGGGCAATGGCGGCATCCCCGTCAATGCCAACGGCTCCTTCGCAGAAAACCGCTTCCTTCAGGATGCCAAGAGCTTTTCCATCTTCACGCACAATGTGTTCAGCATCACCGACAAGCTCAGCTTTACGGCTGGTGCGCGGTACGTGAAGGAAACCAAGGACGCGTCCTTCGATCAGCTGCGCTCCAGCGGCGCAGCCTGCCAGGCCAGCGTCAACGGCGTTCTTTCTGGCGCGGTGAACCCTGCTCTGCGGGCGGGCCTGATTGGCGTCAACTGCTTCCCATTCACCGCACCCGTCACGCTGGCGGCACCGGCGGCGCTGGGCGGTGGTCTGGCCAGCCGCCTGCTGCCGCTTCCGCGCGAATGGGCGCAGAAGTTCAAGGATGATGAAGTCACCTACACGCTCCAGCTTGGTTATAAGGCCAATCCGGACCTGTTGCTTTATGCGGGCTACAGCCATGGCTTCAAATCGGGCGGTTTCAACCTTGATCCCGCTTCGGCCTCGCTCCAGAACTCAGCTGCCGTGCTGGGCGGGCTGGCAACGGGTACGGTCGTCGCGCCGGTTTATGCCGATCCCAGCTTCAAATCCGAAAAGGTCAACCAGATTGAAGTCGGTGTGAAATCGACACTGTTCGGCCGGATCAAGGCGAACCTCGCCCTGTTTGACATGAAGATGAGCGACTTCCAGGTTCTGGAGTTCACCGGTGTCCAGTTCCTTACCTTCAACGTCAATTCGGCGCGGTCGACGGGTGCAGAACTCGAACTGTTCGGCAAGCTGTCTGACAATATCTCGGCCAACGTCTCGATGACCTATGCCGATTCGCGTTATCCGAAGAACTGCGCCAATGGCGTGGCGGCGGCGGCCCTCGCATCGGTCAACCCTTTGTGCGGCACCTCGCTGACCAACGCGCCGAAGTTCACGGGCGTGTTCGGGCTCACCTACGAAGGGCCGATCACCAGCTCTGGCTGGGGCCTGCTGGCGAACTATAACGTCAGCTATTCGGACAAGCGCCGCACGAGCACGATCACGCTCGACACCAACAATGCGCCGCTGCCGCTGGATTACCAGAAGGCCTATATGAAGATGAACGCCCGTCTGGGTCTCACCACCCCGAACGAGAAGTACAGCTTCGAAATCTGGGGCACCAACCTCAACAATGAAATCACGCGCGGCATCACGGCAAATACGCCGCTGCGCGGCGGTGCCGGCGCGCGTTCGCGCATTGGCTTTGTTGAAGAGCCCCGGATGTACGGCATCACGTTCCGCGCCAAATATTGATCGCGGATCAACACTGAAACTGGCGGGCGTCCTGCATCATGCAGGGCGCCCGTTTTCTTGTGTGCCGCGCGCGCCCATTGCTTGCAGCGAAAACCCCCTGTAACCGCAGCGGCCATGGACCGTTACCCTGCCCCCGCCCGCCCGATCGTCTCCGCCATGGAGGCTGCTGCCGCCGCTGCGCCGGATCGGACCATTTCCTTTCAGGGGGCGCCGGGAGCCAATTCGCATGTCGCCGTGACGGAAGCCTGTCCGGATGGGCTGCCCCTGCCCTGCTTTTCTTTTGAAGATGCCATTGCCGCCGTGCAGGAACGACGCGCCGCCAAGGCCATGATCCCGATCGAAAACTCCCTGTTCGGGCGCGTGGCAGATATTCACTTCCTTCTGCCTGAATCCGGGCTGGTGATCGTGGGCGAACATTTTCTGCCGATCCGCTATGCGCTGATGGGGCTGGGCGAGATGGCGGACGTGCGCCAGGCGATCAGCCACCCGCAGGCGCTGGGGCAATGCCGGGGCTGGCTGCGCGCGCGCAGCATCGATCCCATGGCCTATCCCGATACCGCAGGGGCCGCCGCCCGCGCGGTAGAAATCGGCGATCCCAAGGTTGCCGCCATCGCCCCGCCTGCGGCCGCCGCGCTCTATGGCCTGAAAACGCTGGCGACCGGGCTGGAGGATTCGGACGACAATATGACGCGCTTCGTCATCCTCGCGCCTGAAGCGGAGCCGTTGCCCCAGAAGGTGACACTGATGACGAGCCTTATCTTTGAAGTGAAGAACGTGCCCGCCGCGCTCTACAAGGCGATGGGCGGCTTTGCGACCAACGGTGTCAACATGACGAAGCTGGAAAGCTATCAGGTCGGGGCCAGCTTTGCCGCCACCACCTTCTATGCCGATATCGAAGGTTCGCCCGAAGACCCTGCCCTTGCGCGCGCATTGGAGGAACTGGCCTTTCATTCACGCTGGGTGAGGCTGCTGGGCACCTATCCGGAAGCCCGCAAGCGGGGCTGATGAACAAGCTACATAAAGAATTCTTTATATCCGTCTGGACAGGCGGGGCTACGACCGCTATGCAGCATCACCTTTTTTCCAGAATCCGGAGATTCCCGTGACTGATTATGTCGTCGCAGACATCGCGCTTGCCGATTTCGGCCGTGCTGAAATTGCCATTGCCGAAACCGAAATGCCGGGCCTGATGGCGCTCCGCCGCGAATATGGCGCGTCCAAGCCGCTGAAGGGCGCCCGCATCACGGGTTCGCTTCACATGACGATCCAGACGGCGGTTCTCATCGAAACGCTGGTGGATCTGGGTGCAGACGTGCGCTGGGCAACGTGCAATATCTTCTCCACGCAGGATCACGCGGCCGCCGCCATCGCGGCCGCCGGTATTCCCGTCTTTGCGATCAAGGGCGAAAGCCTGGCCGATTATTGGGATTATGTGGGCCGCATCTTCGATTGGGGTGATGGCCAAACCGCCAACATGATCCTCGACGATGGCGGCGATGCCACCATGTTCGCGCTGTGGGGCGCGCGCGTGGAAGCGGGTGAAACGCTGTTCGAACCAGGCAATGCCGAAGAAATCGAGTTCGTCCGCGCGCTCAACGCCTTCCTGAAGGCCAAGCCGGGCTACCTCACCGAAAGCGTGAAGGCCATCAAGGGCGTTTCGGAAGAAACCACCACGGGCGTCCACCGCCTGTATCAGATCGCCAAGGAAGGCAAGCTGCCCTTCCCCGCGATCAACGTGAACGACAGCGTCACCAAGTCGAAGTTCGACAACCTTTATGGCTGCAAGGAATCGCTGGTTGACGCCATCCGTCGCGCAACCGACGTGATGCTGGCTGGCAAGGTCGCTTGCGTCGCCGGTTTTGGCGATGTGGGCAAGGGCTCTGCCGCGTCGCTGCGTCAGGGCGGCGCCCGCGTGATGGTGACCGAAATCGATCCGATCTGCGCGCTGCAGGCCGCCATGGAAGGCTATGAAGTCGTCACCATGGAAGACGCCGTGAAGCGCTGCGACATCTTCTGCACGGCAACGGGCAATGAAGACGTGATCACCGCCGAACATATGAAGGCGATGAAGCCGATGAGCATCGTCTGCAACATTGGCCACTTCGACAGCGAAATCCAGATCGCAGCGCTCGACAATTACAAGTGGACGGAAGTGAAGCCGGGTACGGACCTGGTGGAATTCCCGGATGGCAAGCAGATCATCATCCTCGCCAAGGGCCGTCTGGTGAACCTGGGCTGCGCCACCGGCCACCCCAGCTTCGTTATGTCCTCCAGCTTCACCAACCAGGTGCTGGCGCAGATCGAACTGTGGACCAAGTCTTCGGAGTATAAGAACGACGTTTACGTTCTGCCCAAGCATCTCGATGAAAAGGTGGCGGCACTCCACCTCGAAAAGCTGGGCGTGAAGCTGACGACGCTGAGTCCGAAGCAGGCCGCCTATATCGGCGTGTCGTCCGAAGGCCCGTTCAAGCCGGATCACTATCGGTATTGAACGCTGCGCGTTTCGCAGGAAACTGAATCGTCCCGGGTTTTCCGGAGGCTCCTATCTGTGAGAAGGAGCTATGATGAGCGCTACAAGGAACAAGTTTTCGCCTGAGTTTCGCGACCGCGCGGTACGGATGGTCGATGAGCACCGAGGGGACTACCCGTCGGAGTGGGCAGCGATGACCTCGATCGCTGGGAAGGTGGGCTGCACGACCGAGACGCTGCGCCGCTGGTGCCGCGAGGAGGCGAGCCGACGAGCGGGACCAGCGGCGCAAGCCGCCAATGACCGGGAACGTCTCAAGCTGCTGGAGCGCGAGGTCAAGGAACTACGCCGAGCGAACGAGATCCTGCGCAAGGCTTCGGCGTATTTTGCGATGGCGGAGCTCGACCGCCACGGCAGATGATGATGGCGTTCATCGACGCCCATCGCGAGGACCTGGGTATCGAGCCGATCTGCCGCGAACTGGCGATCGCCCCGTCCTCCTACTACGAGCACGCTGCCCGTCTTGCCGATCCCGGCAGGCGTTCTGCTCGTGCCCGGCGCGACGACGCGATGCGCGAGCAGATCAAGCGCGTCCATGATGCCAGTTTTGGTCTCTATGGGACGCGCAAGGTCTGGCACCAGTTGCGGCGCGAGGGCGTAGCAATCGCCAAGTGCACCGTGGAACGGCTGATGGCGGCCATGGGACTGG
>CALMZE010000187.1 GCA_937870585.1 uncultured Sphingomonadales bacterium
ATGGCACAGAGCGGCATTGCTGGCTGGCGTGGGACAATCGCGCGGGCGATCCATTGCGGCTGGCCTATTTCGAACGGGAAACGGCGATTCTGGCCGCACTTTCCGGGCCGTTCCGCGAGTCCGCCGTGCGCGTTGCGCCCTTGATTGCGGTTTTCCCTTCGCATCTGGCTTTGCTGAGCGATTTTGTGGGCGGGAATGACCGGTTTCCTCAAGCCGAAGATAAGGACGGGCTGGCGCGTGACTTTGTAGGACAGTTGGCGGCGTTGCACAGGGTGGATGCCAGCCATCCCGCACTTGTGGCTTTGGGGGATGCCGCCGAGCCGCCATCCGCCCGGATCGCGGCCAATATCACGGCCTGGCGGGCGATGAATCTGGCCAAGGGGGCGGACCCGGTTCTCCAGATCGCCTTGCATTGGCTGGCGCGCAATATCCCTGAAGATCGTGGGCCTGCTGTGGTGCTGCACGGCGATGCCGGGCCGGGCAATTTCCTGTTCGATGGCAATCGCGTTGCCGCGCTCGTTGATTGGGAGCTCACGCATCTGGGCGATCCGATGGAGGATTTGGCGCAGATTGCGGTGCGCAGTCTGATCCAGCCATTCGTGCCGATGCGCGATGTTTTCGCTGCTTATGAGGCTGCGAGCGGGACTGCGGTAGACGCCGCGCGGGTGAAGTTTCATCGGCTCTATTTCCAGCTGTCTTTCATGGTGCCGGGGGCCACGCATGGTCCTGCCGCGACGGGAACGGCTTTGCTCTTCGGCACGATGCACAAGCGCGTGATCGTCCGCGCCGTGGCAGAACTGGCAGGCATCGCTGTGCGCGATCCGCAGCTGGTTGTTGTGCCCGCCGAAGCCATGGACCGCACTTTCCAGACCGCGCTCGATGATCTGAAGACCGATATTGTTCCCGCTGTGGGCAATCAGCGCGCGGCGGCCAAGGCCAAGGAATTGGCGCGGCTGGTCAAATATTGGTGGATGCGCGCGGCGTGCGGCGCGGCTTATGACGCGGCGGAACTGGCAGAGACCAACACGCTGCTGCACGCCTCCTACGTGACACTCCCCGAGAGCCGCACCGCTTTGGCCCATGCAATTGCGGCAGAGGCGGTCGATTTCGCTGCCGCCGTGCAGCTGTGCCACGCCCGCGTGACGCGCGAAACGCATGTGATGGCCGACGCCATGGGCGCGCTCGCTACCACCTGGTATGAGGATTGAGACGCGATGGATTTTGACCTGTCCGACGAACAGAAGATGCTGGGGGAACAGGCGCGTGGGCTGCTGGCAGAGCGGACGCCCTTTGATCATCTGCGCGGTCTGATTGATGGCGGCGCGGAGTGGGATGAACCGCTGTGGCGCGAACTGGCGAGCATGGGCTTTCTGGGGGCGGCTATTCCCGAAGAGTTTGGCGGGCTCGGCATGGGCGCGCTGGAACTGGCCGTGATCCAGCAGGAATTGGGGCGGGTGAATGCGTGCCTACCCTTCTTTTCCTCCATCGTGCTCGCGGCTGATGCGATCCGTCTGGCAGGCAGCGATGCGCAAAAGGCGCAGTGGTTGCCCAAGCTGGCGAGCGGCGAGCTAGTCGCCTGCTTTGCCAGTGCCGAAGGCGCTGGGCCGGTGATGGGGCAGGGCGTGCGGTTTGAGAATGGCACGATCCTTGGCACAAAGCATCCCGTTTCCGATGCCGGAGTGGCCAGTCTGGCCGTGGTGCAGGTGGGCGACCGGCTTGCGCTGGGGCCGCTCGATCAGGCTGGTGTAACTCGTACCAAGCTGGCGAGTTTCGACCAGCTCCGTCCGCATTACCGGCTAGACTTTGATGGTGCCACGGCAGAACTGATGCCGGGCCTTGGCATCATCCCCATGCTGCTGGATCGCGCCGCTGTGCAGGCCGCGTTTGAGGCGGTTGGCGCGTCCGAAGCCTGCCTTGCCATGGGGCTCGCTTATGTGAAGGAGCGGCAGATGTTTGGCCGCCCACTCTCCAGCTATCAGGCGATCAAGCACAAGCTGGCCGATGTGGCGACCAGCATCGAGATCGCCAAATCCAACGCCTATTTTGGTGGATGGGCGGCGGATGCTTCCGCTGACGAACTGCCTGCTGCTGCGGCTGCTGCGCGGCTGTCTGCCATCAAGGCGTTTGAAATGGCGGCGCGGGAAAATCTGCAAGTGCATGGCGGCATTGGCTACACGTTTGAAGCGAATTGCCATTTCTATTACCGGCGCGAACGGCTGCTCGCTGTCCATCTCGGCAATCGAGGGGTTTGGGCAGACCGGTTGATCGAAGCGACAGCAAAGGCGGCGTAACATGGATTTCAACGATACTCCGCAAGAAGCCGCCTTCCGTGCCGAAGCCCGCGCATGGCTCTCTGCACACGCCCCAGCGCATGAATTGCCGCGCGGCGCGACACTGCCCGACGCTGAGGAAGCCGACCGCTGCCGAGCTTGGCAGCGCGAACTCAATGCGGGCGGTTGGGCGGGGCTGACGTTCCCCAAGGCATTGGGCGGGCGCGGCCTGACCGGCATTGAGGCGGTGATCTTTGCCGAAGAAGAAGCGCGCTACCATCTGCCCAAGGGGCCGTTCATTTCCATCGGCACCAACATGGCGCTGCCAGTGATCGCCAAGCACGGGACGGACGAGCAGCGCGCGCGCTTCATTGCACCCACGCTGGCGGGTGATCTGACCTGGTGTCAGCTCTTTTCCGAACCCTCGGCGGGGTCCGATCTCGGCGCGTTGCGCACCAAGGCGGTGCAGGCAGAGGATGGCAGCGGAGACTGGATCGTCAACGGGCAGAAGGTCTGGTCCAGCTGGGCGCATCTGACCGATTGGGGCATCCTCGTCGTCCGCACCGATCCCAGTGTGCCCAAGCATAAGGGGCTGAGCTTTTTCGTGCTCGACATGAAGACGCCGGGCGTGGAGACGCGGCCCATTCGCCAGATCAGCGGCATGAGCGAATTCAACGAAACTTTCCTCACCGATGTTCGCATTCCCGACGCCAACCGGATTGGGGCTGTGGGCGAAGGCTGGGCCTGCAGCATGACCGTGCTGATGGGCGAACGGCTGGGCGCGAGCGGCCATGGCAGCGTGTCAACGCGCCTGCTCAAGGCGGCAGCAACGATCCCCGATGGACAGGGCGGCACGCTGGCCGATGACCGCGCCATCCGTCAGCAGATCGCCGAAGCCTTGGCCGATGAACGTGGGCAGGCCCATTTTCAGGCGCGTCTGCGCACCATGGTTTCCAAGGGGGAAAACCCCGGTGCGCTCGCCTCCATGGTCAAGCTCGCCTCGGCCAGCCGCAACCAGCAGATGCTGGGGTTGGGCATGGAAATGCTGGGCCTGAACGCCATTGCCGCGCTACCCGGAGACGCCGCGACGCCCGACCTCCAATATGACTATATCTACTCCACCGTGATGCGCATCGCAGGCGGCGCAGACGAAGTCCTCCGCAACCAGATCGCCGAACGCGTGCTGGGGATGCCGGGCGATATGCGGATGGACAAGGATGTGCCGTTTGAGGCTTTGCGGTAGCGGCTCTTGCCTTGGTGCAACGGTTGCACTATACTCAAACCCATGCCGAGGCTGATCCGTTTCACGTCGACTGAGATCGCGCTCTATTTTGCGGACCACAACCCGCCGCATTTTCATGTACTTGGCAGGGAAGGGGCGGCTCAGGTGCGGATTGATACGCTTGAAGTGATGGCTCAGTCTGGCGCGATTGATCTGCGCGAGGCGCTCGCATGGGCGGAGTATAGCGGAGACGAAGCATGACACTCGGAAAGCTGACGGGGCTGGTTGTTGCCGGACAAGACACTCTTGCTCTGACATGGGATGATGGCCACTCCGCTACGGTGGCGTTTGGGCCGGTCATTGCCGGACGTAAAGTCCTGGAGACGCTCGCCCAGCCCGAATTATTCTCGCAGGCACGGCTGTCCGATGATGGATGGTCAGTCGAATGGCCGTGCGGCATTGATTTCGGTGCACCGCAATTGCGTCGTTGGGCCGATGAGCAGGCGGGCAACTCCATGCCCGCTGCCGCATTTCGTGGTTGGATGGAAAGCCATGACTTCACGTTGGACCGCGCAGCAGAGGCCCTTGGCCTGTCCCGCCGGACGATTGCCTATTATCTCTCAGGAGAACAACCGGTTCCCAAAACGGTGATGCTGGCAACCGAAGGGCTAGACCGCAGACTGGCGGCCTAAGCGGCTTTCCGCGAATCTTTGGCCGCCTCCGCCAGCACCGGCCCCAATTCCTTCTTCAATATCTTCCCGTTGGGATTGAGCGGCATCTCGTCCAGCACCAGCAATGTCCTTGGCACCTTGTTATCCGCCAGATGCGTGCGGCAGAAGGCGATGATCTCGTCAGACGTGGCACTCGCGCCGGGGCGGATGGTGACGGCGGCGGCGACGTCTTCTCCGAGCACGTCATGGGGGACGCCGACCACGGCGGCCTGCTGCACGGCGGGGTGGAGGTGGAGGATGGTTTCGATCTCCAGCGGCGTGATGTTGTAGCCGCCCCGGATGATGAGCTCCTTGGAGCGGCCGGCCATGATCAGATCGCCCTCTTCATCGACAAAGCCGAGATCGCCGGTGCGGGTCCAGCCGCCGATGAAGCTGGCGGCGGTCGCTTCAGGATCGGCCCAGTAGCGGCGGGGAAGGTGCCGGAACACCCACAACTATCCCCACACCCCCCCCCGCGGCACGGGGATCCCCTCCCCCCCG
>CALMZE010000188.1 GCA_937870585.1 uncultured Sphingomonadales bacterium
GAGCCTTGCGAGAGCCTGGTAAACATGGTTTCGTAACGCCACAGGGCTCCGGCCTCCGCCGGAGCGCAAGGTTTGTCAAACCGAGACTAAGGCCGCTTGATCCACTCACCAGAGCCCTGAAATTCCGGGCGAATGTCGCTTTCCGGCAAGGCACCGGACACGTAACGATTATCGGCCTTGACCGGGCGGACCGGCGCGAGGGCGCGGGCGGAGTAATCAGTCTGCTTGGCAGCCTGATCCAGCGCGCGCTGCTGTGCCTGCGCGTCAATGGCCGCGCGCTGTTTGGCGAGTGTCGCTTCGAGCGCGGCATAGCTTGCATCCGGGCCGGGGGCGGGCAGCACTTTTCCACCCGCGATCACTGTAGACGGGGCGAGCGGCACAAAGGGCTTGATCGGGTGCGGGCGCGGGCCGGGATTGGGCTCGCGGCCAGTATAGCTGGCGTAGAAGGCCTGCGGGGTTCCCGCTGTGCCTGCCCAGCGGAAGAAGATATGCGCGCCCACGATCGCCACGCGCGTCAGGCTGCGGTTCCAGATCGGGTTGACGGCGAGCGTGTGATAATGGGTGGCCGTGCCGACCGGCGCATAGACGTAACCGGCCAGCGCTTCACGCGCCACGCGGCTGGCGCGCGCCCAGGCGGCACGGGCGGGCAGGCGAGCCATTGAGCCGTCACAGGCATAGCTGAACTGGCACAGCCGGTCGCCCCGCTCTGTGCCCTGATAGATCACATCGCACACCGTGTTGGGATAGGCGGGGTGGCGCACGCGGTTGAGGATCACCTGCGCAACAGCACGCTGGCCCTCATCAGGCTCGTTCGCGGCTTCATAATAGATGGCGGTGGTCAGGCAGAGCTGCGCGCGCATTGCATCGGTCGAACTCAGGCCCTTGAACGCATAGGGACGCGCCGAGGGGCCATTGTCGAACTGGACAAGGCGGCCCGAAGGCGGTGCGATCAGGCTGGGATCGGGCGGCGGCAGCGGCGCTTCAGGATCGAGCAGCACGCCGGGATTGGTGACGGCATCCAGCGCGGGCAGGCTGGCCACATCAAATTTGACCGGCTGCGTATCAAGCGGAGCCAGCGGCATTTCAGAAAGCGAAGGCGCGCGGCTGCCGGGTGCGATGGGATCAATCTCCATCGAAATATCTGGCCCCTGAAGGCCGGGAATGACGCGATAATTATGGCCGGTCGGCACGCAGGATGTGAGGATAACGGCCAGATAGGCCATGACGATCCGCCTCACCCAACCATGGGGCATCGTGTCTTTCGGAGACAGACCTTTGCCAGCCATCGCTGTCTTCACCTTTAATCAGTCACACCGAATCGCGCGGCTCATTGTGGCTTAGATCAACAAGAGCACATTTGTCTGCCCCCGGATTTGAGATGTTCCGGGCTGGGACAGCGCCAGTTCTAAAGATTAACGGTTGAAGAGTGTGCGAGTATTTATGGTTAACAACTTGTTACGATTAACCGTCTATCAATCTCGACAGGGAAAAGGACTGGACTAAGCAAGGGATGAATTCAAGGAGTCTGGTTGAGATGCGTGCTTCGTTTGCTGTTCTCGGATTTTTGATCGCCGCGCCGCTGATGGCGCAGAGCGATTCCCCATCCTTCACCGTGCAGGAAACCGGGCAGGGCTATTGGCGTTTGCAGGATGCCGTGAAAGCTATTGGTGGCGGGCGCGGAACCATCATGATCGCGCCGGGCAGCTATGAAGATTGCGCCGTGCAGACCGAAGGCGAAGTCAATTATATCGCGTCCAAGCCCGGCACAGTCGTGTTCGATGGCTTTTCGTGCGAGGGCAAGGCCGGGCTGGTGCTGCGCGGACGCGGCGCGAATGTGGAAGGCATCATCTTCCAGAATTTCAAAGTCTCTGATCGCAACGGCTCCGGCATCCGGCTGGAGAAGGGCAATTTGCGCGTCGACAACGCCATTTTCCGCAATTCGGAACAGGGCATATTGACCGCGACCGATCCCAGCGGCTCGGTCGTTGTGGAGCGTGTGACCTTTGCCGGGCTCGGCGGCTGCCCGGATGGCATGTGCTCGCACTCCATTTATATCGGTGACATTGGCAGCCTCACTGTCCGCTCCTGCCGGTTCGAACGCGGAACGGGCGGCCATTATGTGAAGAGCCGCTCGGCGCGCGTCGAAATTTCGGACAACAGCTTTGATGACACGCGCGGCACCGAAACCAATTACATGATCGATCTGCCCGCCGGTTCGGTCGGCAGCATCACCGGCAATGAATTCGTGCAGGGCAGGAACAAGGAGAATTACTCTGCGTTCATCGCCGTAGGAGCCGAAGACCGGCTGCACCCCTCTGCCGGGCTGGTGATTGCGGGCAACAAGGCGTCGTTCGCAGCCGGCGTGCAGCGCAACAGCACCTTTGTTGCAGACTGGACGCGCGAGCCGCTCAAGATCGCCAACAATGCGCTGGCTGCGGGACTGACGCTGTTCGGGCGGCGATAGGCTGTTCCGCCTGCGGGATACCCTCCCCGCTGCGACTAAGCACCCCTGCGGGCTGCCAAGTCTCGCTCCCCTCCCGCTTGCGGGAGGGGCTGGGGGTGGGCGTTCTTTCTTCCTACCCCTTCGGTTTCCAAGCCATCAGCCGCCACACATAAGCCGCAACAATCACCACGATGACAGCGGTTGAAAGCGGGCCGACATAGGCTTCCACGTCTCCAAATTCCTTACCCAGCTTCCATCCGGCGAGCGCGATCAGTGCGGTCCAGCCTGCGGTGCCGATGGTGGACCAGAGCAGGAAGGTGCTCAGCCGCATATGCAGCAACCCGGCAGGGATGGAGATGAGCGAGCGGAGCGTGGGCAACATCCGCCCGAACATCACGATGGCCCAGCCACTGTTTCCGAACAATGTTTCCGCCCGCTCAATTTCCGCCCAGTCGAGCGTCAGAAAGCGGCCCCAGCGCACGATGATGGGCTTGAAGCGCTCCACTCCGATTGCTCGGGCGAGCAGATACCAGAAGAGATTGCCAATCATCGCGCCGGTCGTGCCTGACGCGATGACCGTGCCGATATGCATATTGCCCTTGGCGGCGGCAAGGCCCGCCACCGACATGATGACTTCCGACGGAATCGGGGGGAACACGGTTTCCAGAAACATCAGAAAGCCGACGCCCAGATAACCACTTTGTTCGATCAGGCGGATGATCCAGTCATTCATGCCCGGCGCGCGTCCAGCCGCGCCAGAATCGCATCCCAGATGCGGCCCGGCGTGTCGGTGCCGTTGAAGGCGTCTATCGCAACGATGCCGGTCGGGGAGGTGACGTTGATTTCGGTCAGCCACTTGCCGCCGATCACGTCGATCCCGACGAACAACAGCCCTCGCTTCTTGAGCTCCGGCCCCATCGCCGCGCAAATCTCTAGCTCGGTCTCGGTCAGCGTGGTCGCTTCTGCATGGCCGCCTGCGGCGAGGTTGGAGCGGATTTCGCCCTTGCCCGGAATGCGGTTGATCGCGCCCGCGACCTCGCCATCGATCAGCACGATGCGCTTGTCTCCGCCGGTCACTTCCTTGAGAAAGGCCTGCACCATGAACGGCTCGCGCCAGACCTGCCCGAACAGTTCAACCAGAGAGGCCAGATTCTTGCCGCCCTGCTGGATGTGGAAGACGGCAGAGCCCGCATTGCCATGCAGCGGCTTCACCACCACTTCGCCATGCGTTTCAAGGAAGGCGCGCGCTTCATCGAGCGAACGGGTGACGAGCGTAGGCGGCATGAAGCGCGCATAGTCCAGCACCATCACCTTTTCGGGCGCATTGCGCACGCTGACCGGATCATTGACCACCAGAGTCCGGTCCATCACGCGTTCCAGCAGATGGGTGGCGGTGATGTATCCCAGATCAAAAGGCGGGTCTTGGCGCATGAGAATCACGTCTACATCGTCACTCAGATCAAGCTGAACGGGCTCGCCAAAGGTGAAATGCTGCCCGGCCACGCGCTGCACCATAGTGACGGGGTGCGCCTTCGCCCACACCCGGCCATCGGCATAATTCAGCGCGTCCGCTGTATAATGATAGATGGTGTAACCCCTTGATTGGGCAGACAACATCAGGGCGAAAGAGGAGTCTCCGGCAATGGAGAGGCTCTCCATCGGGTCCATCTGGAAGGCAGCGCGCAGGGTCATGCAAAGGCCATATCCGGCCCGCCTCACTTTGTCACGCTTTCCCCAATTCCGCAGCTTTGCGTGGTTTACGCCCCCTTTACTGCTTTCGTGCATAGCATGTGTCGTAGAGTAACAGACAATGGGTGCACCATGGCGTATCAGCAAATCTTCCCCAAACCCTCCGGCGACCATTTGCTGAGCGAGGAAGCTTTTGCTGTTCCTGCCGAGATTGATGACGAACTGGCGGTCGCTCAGTATCTGCGCATCAAGGATCAGATCCCCTGGCTCCATGTTTCAATTGCGGTCATGGTGATTGCCGGATTTCTGGCCGATAATAGCGAGCCGCGCGTTTTCGGCGAAGTGGCGCTGGGCGGTTTGTTGCTGCTGGCTGTGGCCATCCGCTCCTTTCTCTGGAAGAAGTTTTCACCCAGTGCGGTCACGCCCGCTGACGCTCGCAAGCAGCTCGGATCATCATTTCTGATCCTTCTGATGTTTTCCGCCGGGGCCACGATCTGGACTTTGGCCGAAATGGAACATCGCTTCTCACATGAGAATATGTTTGCGCCAGTCATCCTTGTTCTTGGCGCGTTGGGCACAGCCAGTTGCTACGCCTCGCACCCCCGCACCGCGATGATTCCCCTGCTCTTGTGCAATCTCCCTCTCGTTCTGGTGCTGGTGGCGCAGGTGGATATTCACTCTACAGCGGTTGCGATGGCGGTACTGATGATCTCACTACTGCAAACGCGTCTGATCGTCGGGCGGTATCAGGAAATGCTCGCCAACCTCATGCTCAACCGCGCAACCCGCTTGTCCGCGCGGACCGATCCGCTGACCGGGCTGGGCAATCGTTTGGTCCTGTCAGAGACTTTGGGCGATGGCTTGCACGCGATGGGCACAGGCCCAGGCCCCAGCGTCGCGTTGATCGATCTGGATGGCTTCAAGCCGGTCAATGATCAGCATGGCCATGCCGCAGGCGATGCCGTTCTGGTGCAGGTTGCCCGTCGCATTGAACATGCCGCAGGCGAAGGGGCCGTCTCTGTTCGGATGGGGGGTGACGAGTTTGCAGTCATTTTCCAGTCGGCGAGCCGGGAAGAGGTCAACGCACGCTGCACGGAAATCATGTCCACCTTTGCTATCCCCTTCATGTTTGAGAGCATATCGATCCGACTGGGGGCCAGCCTCGGCTTCGCACAGGCTCCTGAACAGGGGCGGACGATGCGTGAACTGCTCGCCGCCGCAGATCATGCGCTGTACGAAATGAAAGCAGAGCATCGCGCGCAGGCTGCTTCTGGCCACCGTCCGCGTATCGCCGGGCTGGAACGCAGCGCGGCCTGACGTCTCAGGGCTGCCAGACATGGGGCAGGTGCGTGATGCGCCAGCCCCCGGTCACCAGCATCACATCGATGCGGAGATCATCGCCTGCCTGCATGTATCGCGCCGCGATGACGGTCGCCGCCGCTGCCACTCGGCGCAGGCGGTGCGCGTCGATTGCGGTTGCCAGATCGTCTGCCCGCTGCCGCGTTTTGACTTCCACCATGGCGACGATGCGGCCGCGCCGGGCGACCAGATCCACTTCTCCGGCATGAACGCGCACGCGCTGCGCCAAAATGCGCCAGCCATGGAGCCGCAACCACCATGCCGCGAGCATTTCGCCGCGCCGTCCCCGGGCTTCAGCCTCTTGCCGCTTCACGCGCCAGACTTGAGCGCCATGGCGCGGGCATAGAGCGCCTTGCGGTCCAGCCCCAGCGCGCGGGCCACTTCGCCAGCGGCCTTGGCCGGGGGCAGGCGGGTGAGCGCTTCGATCAGCGCGGCCTCGCCATCGGCATCGCTTGCCGGTTCGGGCTCGCCGGGCGGGGCGACCATCAGAACGATTTCGCCTTTGGGCGGGGTATCAGCATAGCGCGCGGCGAGATCGGGCAAGCTGCCCGTCACACATTCCTCAAACGTCTTGGTCAGCTCGCGCGCGACAGCGGCCTCGCGGTCCCCGAGCAGCCGGGCGAGTGTCGCCAGCGTTGCACCGAGACGGGGGCCTGATTCGTAGAACACCAGCGTCGCACGCACGGCGGAAACCTCGGTGATTGTGCTTTCCTTTTGCCCCTGCTTGGCGGGCAGAAAGCCCATGAACAGGAAACGGTCCGTGGGCAGTCCTGCGAGCGTCAGCCCGGCGATGACCGCTGACGGGCCGGGAATCGTGACCACGTTGCGCCCTGCCGCACGCGCATCGCGCACCAGTTTGAAGCCCGGATCGGAAATGAGCGGCGTGCCCGCATCGCTCACCAGCGCCACCACTTCAGACGCCATCCGCTCGATCAGGCGGGGGCGCACGGCATCCGCATTATGATCGTGATAGGGCGTCATCGGGCGCTTCACGCCGATATGGTTGAGCAGCTTTCCCGTGACGCGGCTATCCTCCACCGCAATCACATCGGCGGCGGCCAGAGTGGCTGCTGCGCGCGGTGACAAATCGGAAAGATTGCCGATTGGTGTGGCAACGATGTAAAGGCCGGGTTCAAGGTTTGCGTTCATGGAAGGGTTGCACGATGGCAGAGGCAGGGGTGCTTCGGCAAGCAGGTTGGAAGAATTGGCTGGCGCTGGCAGCAGCGACCTTGCTTGCAGCGTGCGCAGGTGGTGGACGGAAACCGCCGAAACCCGTCAATGTGCCGCCGCCCGTGGTCCAGCCGACCGGCCCCAGCACGCTGCCGACCGATCAGCAGCGCCACCGCATTGCGCTGCTCGTGCCGATGACCGGACCCAATGCCGGAGTGGGCGAATCGATTGCGAATGCGGCCACCATGGCGGTGCTCGATACGGGCGGACAGACGCTGCGGGTGACCACTTATGATACGGCGGCTGGTCCGGCTGCTGCTGCGCAGGCCGCGCTCGCCGATGGCGCCAAGCTGATCCTTGGCCCGTTGCTGGCTGAAGATGTGCGCGCTGTAGCGCCCATTGCGCGAGCGGCTCGGGTTCCGCTGGTGAGCTTCTCCAATGATGTCAGTGTGGCCGGGCAGGGCACCTATCTGATGGGCTTTGTGCCCACGCAGGCGATTGAGCGGATCGTCGCGCACGCCAAGTCAAAGGGCGTGACCCGCTTTGCCGCGCTGGTGCCCGACAGCCTCTATGGCGAGCGCTCTTCGGCTGCGATGATGCGCGCGGTCGATGCCAATGGCGGGGAACTGGTGGGCATCCAGTCCTTTGATCGTTCGGCAGGCGCGATCACGCTCGCGTTGCGCAAGCTGGGTCCGGCCAGCGGCTATCAGGCGCTGCTGATTGCGGATTCGGGCCGCGTCGCGTTGCAGGTCGTGCCGTTGGTCCGCAAGGGCGGCGGGATCACGACGCAGATTTTGGGGACCGAACTCTGGAATACGGAAAATTTCATCGCGCAAAATCCGGCGATGCGCGGCGCGATGTTCGCCAGCGTGTCGGATGCACTCTACACGCAACTCGCCACCAAATATCGCACGCGCTACGGCAAGTCGCCCTATCGGCTTGCCAGCCTTGGCTATGACTCGGTGCTGCTGATCAACAAGGTCGCGCGCAGCTGGAAACCGGGCACGGTCTTCCCGATCACCTCACTGGTTGATCCCGGCGGGTTTAGCGGCATTGATGGTGCGTTCCGCTTCTCCAACAGCGGCATCGCCGAACGGGCGCTGGAAGTGCAGCAAGTGGGTGCGGGCAGCTTCGGCATTGTCTCGCCTGCACCACGCAGTTTCGTGGACTAGGGCGGGAAGGCTATTGTCTGAAACACTCGGTGCTCCGGCGAAGGCCGGAGCCCTGTGGCGTTGCGGAGATCGGAAGAGCACACGTCTGAACTCCAGTCACGTTTCAGAATCTCGTATGCCG
>CALMZE010000189.1 GCA_937870585.1 uncultured Sphingomonadales bacterium
TCTACAGCGTTGAACAACTTTCGATCACTATCCCCGATCCGTCGCCGCCGCGCAAGCGGGGGGCGCTCTCCAGCATGGGCTCCCATACCGAGAACGGCCCCCCCCTGCGCGGTGGCGACGTGGTCGTAAGCGACCTCTCCTTCACCCTCTCCCCCGGAGAATGCCTCGCGCTGGTCGGCGAATCGGGATCGGGCAAAAGCCTGACCTGCATGACGCCGTTCGGGCTTTCGGCAGGAATCGCCTCTGGCTCTGCGCGACTGGGAGGGGAAGAACTGATCGGGCTGGATGAAGCCCGCCTCCGCCACATCCGCGCATCGCAGGTGGGCTTTGTCTTCCAGCAGCCGCTGACCGCCCTTACCCCACATCTCACCATCGCCGCGCATCTCGTGGAAGCTGCCACACAGGCGGGAGGCCCGCGGCCGTCACGCGCGGAGCTCGCCACGATGCTGGAGCGGGTGGGGCTGGACCGACCTGAAGAACGCCTCGACCAGTTTCCGCATCGGCTGTCCGGCGGGCAGCGACAGCGTGTGCTGATTGCCATGGCCATTGCGCACCGGCCCGCCTTGCTGGTGGCCGACGAGCCGACGAGTGCGCTTGATGCTGCGCTTCGCCATGACATCATGGCGCTGCTCCGCCGCCTCCAACGGGAAACCGGCATGGCGATGCTGCTCGTCAGCCATGATCTGGCGAGCGTCGCAGATCATGCAGATCGGCTTCTGGTGATGAAGGATGGGCGGATGGTCGAAACCGGCCCCGCCCGCGCGCTCGTCACCGCGCCAACCAGCGACTATGCCAAGGCGCTGGTCGCCGCTACGCCGCGTCTGGATGCGCCACTCGGCCCGCGCCCTGCGGGGGGGGATGCCCTGCTGGACGCACAAGACATCCGCGTGACCTTCCCCGGCCCCGGCTGGCGCAGCGGGCGCATGGTGGCCGTGGATGGGGCAAGCCTCTCTGTGAAGGCAGGCGAGTGTCTCGCGCTGGTCGGCGGATCGGGATCGGGCAAGTCCACGCTCGCGCGCGCCATTGCGCGGCTGGGTCCGTGTGATGCGGGTGCAGTCCGGTGGAAGGGCGTGGCATTGCCTCCACGCTCTGCCATGCGCACTGCTGACCGGGCTGGATTTCAGCCCGTGTTTCAAGACCCCGTGGCAAGCCTTGATCCGCGCTGGAGCGTGGCGGAGATTGTTGGGGAGCCGTTAACATGGCTGGGGACAGATCGTCGCCCCCGCGAAGGCGCACCGGCTGTTGAAGCCGCGCTCGATGCGGTGGAGTTGCCCCGCGCCTTCGCCACCCGCCGCGCGCGCGAGCTTTCCGGCGGGCAGGCGCAGCGTGTGGCGCTCGCGCGGGCGCTTGTGTCCGACCCCGAATTGCTTGTGTTGGATGAAGCCACGTCCGCGCTCGACGTGCTCGTCGCCGCTCAGATCGTTGCGCTACTTCAGCGGTTGCAGCGGGAACGGGGGCTGGCGATCTTGGCGATCACCCATGATCTGGCGCTCGCCCGGATGCTGGCGCACCGCATCGCCGTGATGGAGGCTGGGCAAATCGTGGAAGAAGGAAAAGCGGAAGAGGTCTGTGCCTCTCCCGCCCACCCCGTCACGCAGCGGCTGGTTGCGGCCAGCCGAGCAGGTTGATCAGAACGCGACGCCAATCGAGCCGAACACGCCCGCCTTGGCAATATCCTTGCCTGTCAGGCTGACGACCGCATTCTTGGCATAGCTGGTATCGACATAGGTCACGCCCAGCGTCACCGGGCCGGTGGTGTAGGTCATGCCCAGCGACCAGTCGGTGTACTTCTTGCCGCCAGACAGGAAGCTTTTGGTGAAGGTGCGGCCAATGCCTGCGGAGAAGCCGACGCCGGTATCCGGGATCGAGCCCGACAGGCTGAAATTGCCGTAGAAATTGTCGAGCTTGCCGCCGCCCAGCGACAGCGCGGCAGATTTGGGTGCATACATGACGGCGACCTTGGCGGTCACAGGGCCAACCGGCGCGCTGACATTGCCATAGAGTTCGAGGAAGTCCGAATTATAGCCGGGAATGAGCTTTTCAGCGCCCGGATAGTAATAATAGAGCGCGCCGACATCGACCGTGGCGGCACCAATGGTCTTCTTGTAGCCGACGATCAGATCCAGTTCCTGATCGCTGCCCGCTGCGATGTAGTCGTCAATGCTCGATCCCCACACAGAGGCATAGAGGCCCGATTCGTGGCTGACGGTGATGCCGCCCTGAACCGCGAAATCCTTGTCGGTCTGGGAAATGCCACGGAAGCGGTAATCGCTGACGAGGGTTGCCGAGCCGCTGACGGTGATCGCCTTGCTGTCTTCTTCAGCGAAGGCAGGCGTAGCAGACAGAGCGAGAGCGAGGCCCAGAAGCGGGCTGAAGGACGTGCGCATAAAATTCCCCTTTATTGGGTTGTGGAGTTGCGTCGTCCCACCTGCGGTGCTGCGCCTTTGCTCTCTGTCTCCCTTTCGGGAGCGGGCTCCGGTCATCAGCAGTCGCCAACAATGTTGCGTATAATGCTGCGCTGCACAAGGCAAAAAATGCAAAGCCTGCCGCATTACTGCGACAGGCTGTTGCAAAATCACCACAATCTGTGTGGGCGGATCAGCTTCCAAAGCGAAGCGGAATGAAGGCGGAGCGGATGCCGCGACGGCGCACTTCCACCAGAATCGCTTCCAACCCCTTCTTCTTGACCGCAGCCACCTGCGCCGCCAGATCCTCGGGCTTGAGTATCGGCTTGCTGTCGGCCGACATGATCACATCGCCCCGACGAAGATTGCGCTGCGCAGCCGCTGATCCCTGCACAACATTCTCAACCACAACGCCCTTGGTTTCGGTATCAATGCCCACAGCTTCCGCGATTTCGGCGGTCAGCGGGCTGACGACCAGCCCCAGATCCTGCCGCAGCGAAGAAGCCGCACCCGATTTGCTGTCGGGCTTTTCAGCACCCTTCTGATCTTCGGGATCGAAGCGCGCCTTGGCCAACTGCTCTTCAGGCGGGCGTGTGCCGACCACGGCATTGATCGTCATGGCCTTACCGCCTCGAATCAGCTCCAGCGGAATGCGTGTGCCCGGCGTGATGTTCGCCACGATGTAAGACAGCGTCTGGTCTGGAGATACGTCTTTTCCAGCGACCTTCAGGATCACGTCCCCGGCCTTGATGCCCGCCTTGGCAGCGCCGCCATCATCCGTCACAGACTGAACGAACTCGCCCTTGTCCTTGGGCAGTCCCAGCGCCGCAGCGAGATCTTCATCCACCGCTTCGATGGCAATGCCCAGATAGCCACGCTTGGGCGCACCGCCGCCCTTGAGCGCATTGACCACCGGGATCGCCGCATCCGCCGGGATTGCAAAGTTGATGCCGATATTGGCTCCGACCGGAGAAATCAGGCGGTTGTTGATGCCAATCACACGGCCATTCAGGTCAAACAGCGGGCCACCGGAATTGCCCCGGTTGATCGCGGTATCGGTCTGGATGAAGCGATCATAGGCCCCGCCCTGCCCAGTGTTGCGCTGCATGGCGGAGACGATGCCCGCCGTCACCGTGCTGCCCAGCCCAAAGGGGTTGCCGATGGCGACCACCCAATCCCCCACACGCGTCTTCGACGAATCGCCGAACTCCACATAGGGCAGCGGGCTCTTGGGTTCGATCTTGAGCACCGCCAGATCGGACGCCACATCACGGCCCACGATGCGCGCCTTATATTCGGTGCGATCTGTCAGTTTCACGGTCACAATATCGACCTGCTGGCCGTTGGGGCCGCCGGTGATGACATGGTTGTTGGTGACGATCAGACCGTCCGCCGAAATGATAAAGCCAGAACCGCCGCCCTGCTGATCTTCGACGATCGGCTGAGACGTGCCCGAGAAGGGATTGACCAGATTGCCGACTTCCACCTTCTGCCGCGTCGCGATGTTGACGACGGCGGGCTGAAGTTTGGCGGCAAGATCTGCGAAGCTGACTGGTGCTCCCGCACGCGGCGGTCCAGCAGGCTCGGCCAGCGTGACCGGTCCGCTATCCTGAGCGATGCCGGGGCCTTGCAGGGCAACCGTGGCAGCGGTTCCGCCAAGGAGGAGTGCAGCAGTGATGGCATAGGCATGACGCACGATGGGTAACCCTTTCATTATGTCCGCCGACGCAACCCAAGTTGCGCCGATTCAAGCGAAATCTGCAAAATCCTGATGAACGGGAATTGAACGAACGCCCCGGATCACTGCTTCCCGCTGTGGAATTGACCGAGATAGTCATTGCCCGGCGACAGGATGAGATTCGTATCCCCCTTGGCATTGGCTCCGAAGGTGACGCGATAGGACTGCATGGCGCGGTAGAAATTATAGAAGTCCGCATCCTTTCCGAAGCTTGCCGCATAGATTTGCGAGGCCTTGGCATCCGCTTCCGCGCGGATCACCTGCGCCTGACGCATCCCGTCCGCTTCGATGGCGCGGGCTTCCTGCTGGCGCGCCGTCCGCATCCGTTCATAAGCGCTTTCCAGCGGCGTTCCATCGGGCAAGTCGGCACGCTTGATGCGCACATCAACGATTTCCGCGCCATATTGCTTGGCCACCCGCTCCAGACCGGCCTGGATATTATCCATCACCTGCCCGCGTTCAGGGCTGAGCAGCGCCGCGAACGGTCGCTTGCCCAGTTCGTTGCGCAGCGCCGAGCCTAGGATCGGCTTCAAGGCATCGGCCAGCCGCTCTTCGGTGCGAACGGTCTCATACATTTTCAGAGGGTCTGCCACGCGGAACCGCGCATAGGCGTCCACATTCAGCCGCAACTGATCGGTGGAGAGCACCTGTTGCGGGTCCATATCGATATTCAGGATGCGCTTGTCGATCCACACCAGATCCTCAACAAAGGGGATCCGCATCGAAAGGCCAGCGCCTGTGTTACCGAATGTCTCACCCGGCTTGTACCGGTTGAGGATGCGGTTGGGCTTGGAAAGCTGGACGACGACGACCTGCTTGGTTTCAGGCACAACCACAAAGACACTGCCGATCAACAGCAAAACACCCAGCACCACACCAGCCAATGCCAGCGGATTGCGCGCAAGGCGATCCAGGATCGAAGGGTTGCCAATGCTCATTTGCGGGCTCCTTCAACCACAACCTCATCCGCAGGCGGCAGGCGCTTTGCGCCAATCGGCAGATAGGGGGCCACGGCTCCCGTCTCCACCACCGTCTTGTCGATATTGGGCAGGATGGACTCCATCGTTTCATAATACATGCGGCGGCGCGTCACCTGCGGCGAAAGCTTATATTGTTCGTACACCTTGTCGAACGCTGTCGCTTCACCCTGCGCGCGGGAGAGGATCTGCTGCGCATAGGCATTGGCATTGTTGATCGCTGCCTGACGCCCCTGCTGCGCCGCTGTCACTTCGTTGAACGCATCATTGACTTCCTTGGGTGCGACGGCCTGCTTGATGGCCACGCCCTGAATGTTCACGCCCGCGCGATATTCATTGAGCAGCACCTGCATCCGCTGCGCGACGCGCGTTTCGATCTGCCCGCGTCCGGCCCCCACGGCGTCGTTGAGAGAGACCGTGCCTACAACTTCACGCATCGCGCTTTCTGCGACCTCACGAATCGTTTCATCGGGCTGCGCCAGCTGGAACTTGTAATCCTGTGAATCGCGCACATCCCAGCGCACCGAATAGGCCAGATCGATAATGTTCTGGTCTCCGGTCAGGACAAGATTGACGCCGGAATCGCGTGGAATATTGATCGTATTGATCGCCTGCACGTCAACCTTTTCAACCAGATCGAACGGCGCGGGCAGCGTCAGCCCGACACCGGGGGAGAGCTTGCCCTGATAGGCGCCTAGCCGCGTGACCACACCTTCCTCCTGCGGAGAGATGCGATGGACGCTGGTATAGACCACCCAGAGCACCGCAAAGATCAGCAGCGACTTCTTGAGGATCGGGCCGGGATCTTGCTGGCCATCCGCGCCTCCGAACATCTGGCGCAACTGGCGCATCAATTCATCGAACATGGAAGGGCCTTGCGGTCCCTTGGGGCGCGGTCCGCCCGGAGGCATTTCCCAAGGGTTGCGCGGGCCGCCACCGCCTGAGCCGCCGCCGGACCCGCCTGAGCCCTTGCCGCCATTGCCCCAAGGCCCGCCGCCTTCGCTGCGGTTGATCAGGCCCGCTTTCCATCGATCGAACATCTGTTGCATCGCCAGGATATATAGGCTGCCTTTCGCTGAAAAACAGTGGCAGCCCGCGAATTCATGGCTAAAGCACCCGCATGACCGATGCCGCCACGCTTTCCGCCGCTCTTGACGCGATTCCAGACCCCGTTTCCGGCAAAGGCCTGACGGCTTCCGGTCGCGCCAGCGCGCCACGCTTTGCAGATGGTCGCGTCTCGTTGATGCTCGATGTCACCGGGCTGATGGCTTCGGCGCGCGACGCCCTCGATCAGGCGGTGAAGCAGGCCCTGTCAGCCATACCCGGCGTCTCCGAAGTCCGCGTGGCACTGACCGCTGAAAAGACCGGGCGTACGATCATTGCAGTTGGCAGCGGTAAAGGGGGCGTTGGCAAGTCCACGCTTTCCGCCAATCTCGCCGTCGCACTGCACCGCGCGGGCGTGAAGGTCGGGCTGATCGATGCCGACATTTACGGCCCCAGCCAGCCGCGCCTGATGGCAACCGAGGGCCAGCGCCCCGAAGCCGAAGGCCAGAAGATGATCCCGGTGATGAGCCCGCACGGCATCCCCATGCTCTCGCTGGGCCAGCTGGTGAAGCCGGGGCAGGCCGTGGCATGGCGCGGGCCGATGGCGGGTAATGCGCTCTCTCAACTGCTCGATGCGGACTGGAGCGGCTGCGATGTGCTGATCGTCGATCTGCCACCGGGCACCGGAGACATTCAGCTCTCCATGATCCAGAAGCACAAGCCGGCCGGGGCCGTCATCGTCTCCACACCGCAGGATCTGGCGCTGATCGATGCGACGCGCGCGATTGATCTGTTCAAGCAGGCCGACGTTCCAGTGATCGGGCTGGTCGAGAATATGGCGGGCTATCTCTGCCCGCATTGCGGCGAAGTCTCCGATCCCTTCGGCTCGGGCGGCGCGGAAAAGGCCGCCGCGCAGATGGGATTGCCCTTTCTGGGCCGCATCCCGCTCCATATCGATATCCGCATTGCCTCAGACGCCGGAGCTCCGCCTGCAACGGGCGATGGCATGATCGCCAACAGCTTTGCCGCAATTGCGGACAGCATCTCTGCATGGATCACAAGCCGGAAGGGGTAAGAAGATGCCACTCACTCAGGATGCTGCCATCAAGGGCCTACTCGAACAGGTCCACACCATCGCGCTGGTCGGCGCATCAGCCAAGCCGGAGCGGGATTCCTACCGGGTGATGAGCTTCCTCCTGTCTCGTGGCTATCATGTTATTCCGGTCAATCCGGGGTTGGCCGGGCAGGAGATATTGGGCCAGCCCGTCGCACCCTCCCTCGCAGACATTGCCGTGCCGATCGACATGGTCGATATTTTCAGAAACTCTGAAGCTGCTGGCGAGACGGTGGACGAAGCCATTGCGGCAGGTGCCAAGGCCGTCTGGATGCAGTTGGGCGTCATCAATGAAGCCGCTGCCGCACGGGCCGAAGCGGCGGGGCTGTCCGTGGTCATGGATCATTGCCCCAAGATCGAAATTCCCCGCCTGGGTGTCGTTCCAGTTGCCTAATGCGCAGCCGGAGCTTTTGGCCCGAACCGCTCGCACAACATGTCGATCAAGGCTTCCACATTGCTGTCTGCGAGCCGGTAGAAAATCGTCGTGCCATCGCGCCGTGTGGAGACAATCCCGCTCAGACGCATCTTCGCAAGGTGCTGCGACACGCTGGATTGGGCAAGGTTGCTCATATCCACGAGTTCGCCAACTGAAGCTTCGCCCTGTGTCAGGCGGCAAAGCAACAGCAGCCGCTGCTCATTGGCCAGCATCTTGAGCATGTCCGCCACATCAGCGGCATGGGCGGCAAGCACCTCTATCGGTTGAGACTGGTCGATCATGGTGTTGCGGCCCCTTCATCGTCGCGCAGGACGACATAGATTGCGGGAATAACGAGGACGGTAAGCAGTGTCGAGGAGGCGAGCCCGAACAGCAGCGAGATCGCCAGCCCCTGAAAGATAGGATCGCTCAGGATCGTGGCCGCGCCGATCATGGCGGCCGCTGCCGTCAGCACGATGGGCTTGAATCGGATCGTGCCCGCTTCGATCAGCACGGCGCGCAGAGGTTTGCCGGGGGCCTGCGCGTGACGGATGAAATCAACGAGCAGGATCGAGTTGCGCACGATAATCCCGGCAAGCGCAATGAATCCGATCATGGATGTGGCGGTGAAGGGCGCGCGGAACAGCATATGCCCCAACACGATGCCCACCAAAGTCAGCGGCACCGGCGTAAGGATCACCAGCGGCAGCTTGAAACTGCGGAACTGCGCGACAACCAGCACATAGATGCCGAGCAGCGCCACCATAAATGCTGCACCCATATCGCGGAACGTCACCCAGGTGATTTCCCACTCGCCATCCCAGAGAAGGCTGGGCTTGCTTTCGTCGGCGGGCTGGCCGTTGAGGCTGACCACCGGCTTGACGAGGCCCTTGGCGGCCCAATCCACATCCTCAATTGCGCGATTGACGGCGATCATCCCATAAATGGGCGCTTCATAATCACCCGCCAGTTCAGCCATCACCATATCGGCCGCGCGGCCATCGCGCCTGAAGATGGACGGACTACCCTTTTCGGCTGTCGCCGCCACCACTGCACCCAGCTCGACCAGCGCGCCCGAAGGCGATTGCGCGACCGGGGTGGAGGCGAGCGTCTGGCTCCAGCTGCGAGACGATTGCGGCAGGCTGATCGTGATCGGCAACGGATTGCGGCCATCACCGCGTGGAGCGTAACCCACGGTCTGGCTGCCGAGCAGCGCACCGATGCTGTCATGGATCTGCCGATCTGACAGGCCGTAATAGTCGATCCGGTCGCGCTGCGGCACAAGGCGGAGTTTGGGGCGCGGCTGGCCGAAACTATTATCGGTATCCACGATAAAGGGCACGGAGCGGAAGATCTTCTCTACTTCTGCCGCCGTTTTCTGGCGCGTTGCGGCATCCGGCCCGTAAATCTCCGCAAGCAGCGTCGCCATCACCGGCGGCCCCGGCGGGGTTTCCACCACCTTCACCGCGCCTTGCGGCAGCTTGAGTGCCTTGAGCTTCTCGCGCAGATCGAGCGCGACTTCGTGGCTGGAGCGATCCCGCTCATCCTTGTGCGCCAGCGTCACCATCACATCGCCCATTTCAGGCTTGGCGCGCAGGAAATAGTGCCGCACCAG
>CALMZE010000190.1 GCA_937870585.1 uncultured Sphingomonadales bacterium
GCCTCCGGCATGGGCGGCGTCGCCCGCGCCGCAGGCTCCGCAGCCGTCTCGCCGCTGAAGCGCGCCGTGGCGCGCGCCTCCGACAGCATGAAATCCAGCTTCTCCGATGGCGCCAAGGCCGGGCTCAGTGCGACTGGCGGCTCCTCGACCATGGGAACCGTCGGCGGTGAAGGCGCCGAGGCCGCGTCCACGCCGACAGCCGTGGCGGGCGGCGCTCCCGATTGGGCCAAGCGCATGAAGCGCAGCCAGCACCTTTCTCACGGCGTCAGCGCCGCCGCCCATGCCGTCAAGTCCGGCGACAGCCACGGCTCCGGCTCTTCCATCAACCTTTCCGAAAGCGACCGCTCATGAACATCTTCAAAAGGCCCGCCGTGCACTACGGCAAGACGCCCGAACCCGAGACGCCTTACCAGAAGGCCGCGCAGGTCTGGGACGACCGTATCGGCTCGGCCCGCGTGCAGGCCAAGAACTGGCGCTATATGGCCTTCGGCTCGCTGATCCTCTCGGCGGGCTTCGCCGGCGCGCTGGTCATCCAGTCGGCGCGCGGGACCGTCGTGCCGTGGGTGGTCCAGGTCGATAAACTCGGCCAGGCGCAGAGCATCGCGCCGGCCACCGCCGACTATCGCCCGACCGACCCGCAGATCGCATGGCATCTCGCCCGCTTCATCGAGCAGGTTCGCTCGATCCCGGCCGATCCGATCATCGTCCGCCAGAACTGGCTTCGCGCCTATGAGTGGACGACCGATCGCGGCGCAGGCGCGCTCAACGACTATGCCCGCACCAACGACCCTTTCACCAAGGTCGGCAAGCAGCAGATCGCCGTCGACGTTTCCAGCGTCATCCGCGCCTCGCCGGATTCCTTCCGCGTCGCCTGGACCGAACGGCAATTCGAGAACGGCGTGCTCGCCTCGACCCAGCGCTGGACCGCGATCCTGACGATCGCGCTTCAGCCGCCGCGTGACGCCGAACGGCTGAAAGCCAATCCGCTCGGCATCTACGTCAATGCCATCAACTGGTCGCGGGAGATGGGGCAATGAACCCGGCAATCCGTATCGTCGCCATTCCGGTTTTCCGTAAATCCGTAGGCTTGGCGCTGATGCTGTCCGCAACGGCGCTCACGGGCTGCGCCAGCATGACCAAGCCCCCGGCGATCAGCTACGACGCCAGCGTGCCGCCTTTGCCGGCCATTCCCGCCGCCGCCACTGACGAGCGGCCGAAGCCGGTGCTGATCCCGCCGGCCTGGACGGTCGCGCGCGGCGGCGAGACCGCCGGCACGCCCACGGGCCGCGTCGAGAACGCCAATGCCGCCGCCCGCGTGCAGCCGCGCCGCGAGGGCTATTACAACGCCATCCAGATCTACCCCTGGTCGGAAGGCGCGCTCTATCAGGTCTATGCGGTTCCCGGCCAGATCACCGACATCGCGCTGGAGCCGGGCGAAAGCCTCACCGGCGCGGGACCGATCGCGGCCGGCGACACGGCGCGCTGGATCATCGGCGATACCGAGAGCGGGTCCGGCGTCACGCGCCGCGTCCACATCCTCGTCAAGCCGAGCCGGCCCGACATCACCACCAACCTGATCGTGACGACCGACAGGCGGACCTACATGATCGAGCTGCGCTCCGGCGAGAAGCCCTACATGCCGTCGGTCGCCTGGGCCTATCCGCAGCCGCCGGCGAGCCAGCGCGAGAGCGTTCCGGCCACGCCGGTCATTCCGGCCGTGGCCGCTCGAAACTATCGCTACGCCCAGACCGACACTGGCAATCCGCCCTGGAAGCCGATCGCCGTCTATGACGATGGCCGGCATGTCTATGTCGAGTTCCCGGCCGGCATCGTCCAGGGCGAAATGCCGCCGCTCTTCGTCATCGGCCCGCAAGGCGAAGCCCAGATCGCCAACAGCCGCATCTATCAACACATCCTGATCGTCGATCGCCTGTTCGGCGCGGCCGAACTGCGCCTTGGCGCCGGCGACAAGCAGCAGACCGTCAGGATCGTCCGCACCGACGGGAGGCCGTCCTAATGACCGAGACCACCAGCACCGAAACCAGCACCCCCGTCGCGCCGATGCGGCTTCGCGCCGAACCGCCGCGCGTCACGCGCCTTTCGCGCAAGATGCTCGCGAGCGTCGCCGCCGTCGCCCTGGTCGGCATCGGCGGATCGCTGATCTACGCCCCCCAGACGCGCGGGCCGGACGATGGCGGCGCCGAGCTTTATTCCACCAACGGCCGCCAGACCGCCGATGGTCTCGCCGGCTTGCCCAAGGACTATACCGGCCCGGTTCTCGGCCCGGCGCTGCCCGGCGATCTCGGAGGGCCAATCCTGAGCGCGCAGAACAACGGTCAGCCGGTCGCAGCCCCCGTCACCCCGATGCCCGGCGTCAGCGAGGCCGAGCAGCGCCGTCGCGCCGAGGAAGAGGCCGCCCGGCTCAGCACCGTCTTCTTCCAGTCGCGGCAGGGATCGACCGCCTCCAGCACGGCAGGCGCGATGCCCGGTCTCGCCGGTCTCGATCTCTCCGGCGCCGGCGCGGGCGGACAGGCCGCCACGGGACAGGACAAGCAGCTCGCCTTCCTCAACGCGGCGGCCGACCGGCGCACCGTCACGCCCGATCGCGTGACGCCGCCGGCGTCGCCCTTCGTGCTTCAGGCCGGCGCGGTGATCTCGGCTGCGCTGATCACCGGCATCCGCTCCGATCTTCCCGGCCAGATCATCGCCCAGGTCACGGAGCCGATCTATGACAGCCCCACGGGGCGCATCCTGCTCGTACCGCAGGGCACGCGGATCATCGGCCAGTACGACAACAACGTGCAATATGGTCAGCGCCGTGTGCTGCTCGTCTGGAACCGGCTCATCATGCCGAACGGCCGCTCGATCGTGCTCGAACGCCAGCCCGGGACCGACACGCAGGGCTATGCCGGTCTTGAGGATGGCGTTGATTATCACTGGTGGGATTTGGCCAAGGCCGCCGGCCTCTCGACGCTACTCTCGGTCGGGGCCGAGCTTGCCGTGGACGATCAGGACCGGCTGCTCCGCGCCATCCGCAACGGCGGCCAGGACACGATCAACGACGCCGGACAGCAGATCGTCCGCCGCCAGCTCAACGTCGCGCCGACGCTGACCATCCGGCCGGGCTTCCCGGTGCGGATCGTCGTGACGCGCGACCTTGTCCTCGAACCCTTCAGGAACTGACCATGACCAAGTTGAAACTCGGTCCCATCGCGGACGACAAGCCCGTGAAAGTCGCGATAGAGCTGCCGGCATCACTCCACCGCGACCTGAGCGAATACGGTCGTCTTCTGGCCGGAAACGCCGCCCCGATCGAACCGGCAAAGCTCATCGTGCCTATGCTGGAGCGGTTCATTGCGACGGATCGCGGGTTCGCGAAGGCGCGGCGCCCCATGCAGAAGCCCGAATGAAGCCGGCAAGACAGGCCGCGCCGCTCGGCCTGAAGAGGAAACCCCAACCACGGCTGACGCTCAACCTGGAGGTTGCTCGTGGTCGGGCGCGGCGGACGCCGGATAGATGACTCTTCCCTGCGTGTCCTTCTGCACGCCCGGTGTCGGCGTGGCGTGCTCGCTATGCCCCGGCGCCATCAGATGATCGACGGCATGACCACCCAGCAGCAGATGGTCGGTGATGATGCGGCGATGACATCGCCACCAGACCGCCTCGGAGCACATCAGGGCCAGGCGGTGATCGCGGCCGAGGCTTACCAGATCATGAAACGCGCCGGCGAACGCCGCCCCGAGCGCATAGTCAGCGTAGTTGTGGAAGCTCTGCACCCACCACAGCGCATTGAGGTTTTCGTCCACGCCCGGTTGCTTTGCCCGCCTGCCACCCAGGGCCGGCATATGCCGGTAACCGATCTGTACGCGTGCTAGGTCTTCCGGCAGACGGTCGGTATTGAAGGCAGGATTGCTGCGCGACCGGGGAAAGGCGCGCACGTCGATCACCATCTCGACCTGGGCGGCACGCAGCATGTCGACAAATTCGTCGAGGCTTCGATTGGAATGGCCGATGGTGACGAACTGCGCAACCATCAATCGATCTTCGTCAGCGCGGCTTCCTTGTGAGCGGCGATATGGTCGGTCTTGTCGCTCTTGATCTCGCATTGTGGATCGTCCTTCGACGCTCGATGCCGATGACCCTTGTAGTCGAAATCCGCATGATGAACCCGGATGATCCTACCGGTCACATCACCGGCTTCGGAATTCCAGCTCACATGATCACCAACAGAATATTTGGCCATAACCGTCACCTCTCTTCGCAGTCGGCAGATCAGCCGGGCATCAGTAATGGGTCGCCTCCGCGCGGCGCCGTTGCTGCAATCATCTCCATGAGTGTGTCGATGACGTCGCGTGTCGCATCCCATTTTGCGGCTTCGTCCACCGCCCGATTCTGAAAACCGAGGTACACCGCGCCATGCACCGCCGACCAGAACATGAAGGCGTATCGATGGAGGTCCATTCCCGGCAAAAGCCCCTGGGCCTGGCAGCCGTGAAGACCCGTGAGCAACAGCTCAAATATTCGGCGGCCAGGGTCGCCCGACAGGGGATCATCACCAACGCCGAGGCTGGGCGGAGGCGCAAACATCAGCCGATACAGGGTCGGATTGTCGAGAGCGAAGCGAGCATAGACGTAGCTACCTTCACGCAGGTAGCCAAAAGGGTCTGAGTGCATCCGCTCCGAGAGCGTCAACTTCTCATTGTATAGCCGGTTGAAGCCCGCTTCCCGCACCGCCCGCAACAGGGCGCCCTTGTTGCGAAAATAGCCATAAAGTGCAGGGGGCGTGCAGCCGACCGCCTCTGCGACCGCCACCAACGGAACATCGAAATCGTCACGCGCCGTCAGCAGGCGAACCATTTCCGCGACCGCTCGCGGCGCAATGTCTAGTGTGTCTTCTTTTCTTGGACGCGCCATCAGCCCCGAAACCCGTTTTTTATGCGCGGTTTTCCGCCGGGCTTCGACCCTCAGCGGCCGCTGCATCAGTCTCCGTACACCGGAGCACCGCGTATACCATACATTAACTTAATGTCGTTCATTTATCGTTGACGCCGTGCAGTGCGCGACTCATCATGCCGCATACTGAATGTCGTTAAGTTCTTTGAGGGCAGCATGATGCAACGACACGATCATAACGACAACGCCATCTGCGCTTTCGCGAACGCGGTAGCCCACAGCCTTGAAACGCGCTGGAGACCCTGATGGCAAGCGCCGATCACGACGGCAGAAGCTTTTCTGACGGCGCCAAGATCGGCTCCCTTTCCGATTTTGCGTTCGGGGCTGAACGACATAACCGGATCAAACTGCACCATCTGCGTTATTTCGTGACCGCCGCAGAATATGGAAGTTTCCGACAGGCGGGGCGCGCCCTCGGACTCCAGGAATCGACGATCAGCCGCCGTATCCGCGATCTCGAGGATCAACTCGGAGCATCGCTCTTTCATCGCCACGCAAGCGGCGTCCGCCTCACGGTCGCCGGACAAAAATATCTGCCGCGGGCTCGGACTGCTCTCCAGCATATTCATGCTGGTGCGCACGATGTCGCGGCGGTTGGCCGGACCGAGCAGGGTCACATCAAGATCGGAGTTTTCTCCTCCATCGCATCCGGCTTCTTGTTCGATCTGCTGCACGCCTTCAGCAAGCGTTATGAGCGCGTTCGCGTCGATCTCATCGATGGCAATCCTTCCGAACACATCGCTGCCGTGCGACAACTCCAGTTGGATGTCGCGTTCCTTACCGGCACCTCGCCCCGGGACGGTTGCGAGGTCGAACAACTCTGGTCTGAAGCGGTATTTGCGGTACTTCCATCAGATCACCCGCTTGCAGATCGGACGGACCTTGCGTGGCCCGATCTGGCGGGAGAGCGGTTCATCATCAGCGAAGCACCGCCTGGCCAGGAGATTCACGACTATCTAGTCGGGCGCTTGGGGGATCTGGGGCATCATCCCGAGATCCATTGCCAATATGTCGGTCGGGACAACATGCTCTCCCTGGTCGCTGTCGGTCGCGGTCTTACGCTCACCAGCGAAGCCACGACTGTCGCGCAGTTTCCGGGGATCACCTACCGGCGCATGGCCGGTGAGATACTGCCGTTCAGCGCCGTGTGGTCTGCTCGCAACGACAACCCTGCATGCCGCCGACTGCTCAGCCTTGCTCGTTCCATCTCTGGATCGAAAGGCCGATAGGGTCCACGCGATCCATATCGTGCGCCACGGTCATTCCACCATGTTCTACGCAGCAAGACGTAGCGAGCTTATCGGACATTCCCGCAGTTTTGGCTCGACGGCGAATATTGGTCCATCACTTCGATCATGACAGCTAGGGTATTTGGATCAGCGCGAGGCGCACCGGGACATCTCCCGCGTTCCAGCTATCGTGACCCTTTCCGCGCGTGTCCGTGCTGAGGATACAAGTGCCGGGTCGCAGCGTGAACTCGGTCCATCCCCGGCTCGATATCCCATCTCCCCCTGCAGACAAACAGACAAACGACCCATTGGTTTGTGGGGCTGGGATGCCAGCCACCTTGCCAGCCTACCGCCAACTCGATCATGACGACCGCCTGAGCGTCGCCGGCACGGGTGACGAACATGTCCGGAGCCGGTGGCGCAAACTCGGCCGCCGCCAACTCCAGAGTAAAGTCGGGGTCGACACGGGCGCCCGGCAAGTGCCGAGGGGATGGTCCGTCGGGAGCAGGCTGAGATATGGGAGCGCAGAGTCTGAAACGGATGTGAGAAACGTATTCTTGACTCGCTGCGCGAGCGGCAAGCGCCCAACTGATCGCACATTGTGACGGAAGCGCTGTTGCGCGGGTGGATAATTTCGTAGCGTCCACGGTGAAGTGGCGCACCCATCAGGATTCGAACCTGAGGCCTCTACCTTCGGAGGGTAGCGCTCTATCCAGCTGAGCTATGGGTGCATTTATCTTCAAATAGTGTCCGAGGTCGACCAGGGTCAATCTCGATTCAAACTTTCGAACGATCGCAAACGGTGCGGGCCCGAGGCACTGCCGATTGTGGTCGTTCGTACTCTACAGCTTCCTTCAGTTTGCTTCCGCGGCGCTTCCGTGACCACGGAGGCAGTTTCTCTGCTTCCTTCGAGTTTCACCAATTGCTTGGTTTTCCTCGATTTTTTCGACCATCACCCACAGCACACTTGACTTAGGCTTGCCTTCGGAGGGCAGCGCTCTATCCAGCTGAGCTACGGGCGCATCGGCGCGGGGCTTTGCGCCGCGCCTTGCTCTCATAGCCGATCCGCGATGGAGGGGCAACGCCGCCTTCGTCCGGCGTGGTTAACGGCGCGGACCGTTCCGGAGCGGCGATTCAACGGGCGTTAGGGATGCCGCAAGGTAGGGGCGATCGTTAAATTGCGTGTTAGCCAACCTGCCCCAATGTTCGCGGGGAAAGGCCGGGATCGGTCCCGAAAGGGCCGTCGCCGGACGTTTCGCGGGAACAAGGCCGCCCATCGGGCGGGGCAGGTGTGAGATGCGGCGATTGATCATGTCAGTTCTTTCCGCGGCGGCCGGGGCGGCGCCGGCGGCGGCGGCCGACTGGTATACCGGGGTCAAAAGCTCGGAGCCCGACTACAGCAACAACATCGTCCTCGACGCTTCGCTGACGGCGACGACCAAGGGGTCGAAATTCGTCGACGTGTCGGTGACCGTGGCGCCGCAGGATTCGCTCGACAAGACCGGCTTCCGCGTGCGCGCCGACGGCATGCTGGGCGAATACAAATACAAGACGGACAAGGGCGTGCCGATCACCGCGCGGCAGGAGCAGGCCTCGGTGATGGGCGGCTATGAATGGGTGTCGCGCAACTTCACCTACGCCGTTTATGCCGGCATCGCCGGTCAGAGCGACACCTTGTCGCCGGCCGATCCGTCCAATTCCGTGCAGGGCAAGCATCTCGGTCTGAAGGTTTCGGGCGAGTTCTACGACACGCGGCGCAAGAACACGCTGCTGATGGGCTATGCGTCCTTCTCCACCAACGCGTCCTCCTACTACGTCCGCCTGAAATACGGTTGGGCCGTCGGCGAGCGGGTCTACATGGGACCGGAGATCATGGCCCTCGGCAACACGTTCTACCAGCAATGGCGCGCCGGCGTGCATCTCACCGGCTGGAAGATGGGTCCGGTGCAACTCGGCGTCTCGGGCGGCTATCTGAGCGACGCCAAGCTCGGGTCCGGTCTCTATACGGTCGTCGACGCGCGCGTCGGTTTCTGAGGCGGCGGCGTTAACCCGTTGTTCACCCTGTTCGCGAATTGCTCCGCCCGCGTCCGAAGCCCGGCCGCGGGCGGTTCGTCGATCCGGGCCGGCCGCCTCGGCCGGTCGATCGGGAAGGCGCTTCAAGCGCCTCGCGATGCAGCGTTTTTCTCCGCTGCGGCGGGTTGCGGGCGGGAATGGACGAGGCCGGACCGAATCGATCCGAGGAATTGCGGTGACGCAGCGTTAACTCCGTCGTTATCGGTGGCCGCTACAGTCGAAGTGCAAGGTGCGTTGGGAGCGTAAGCGTATGGCGTCGGTTATGCGGATTGCCGCTTGGGGCGTGTCGGGCGTGCTCGCCCTGCTGTTCCTGACCTTGCCGGTCAGCGTGCAGACGCAGCTCTTTCTGGCCGTGAGCGCCATCGCCCTGATGGCGGGCATCTGGATGTTCGGCAAGGGGCCCCTGGCGCGCCAGGCCTTCCTCGCGCTCGGCTCCTTCGTCGTCATCCGCTACATCTACTGGCGCACGACCTCGACGCTGCCGCCCGTCGCCGACACCACCGGCTTCTCGATCGGCCTCGCGCTGCTGATCGCCGAACTCTACTGCCTGCTTATTCTCGTCATCAGTCTGGTCATCAACGCCGACCCGCTGAAGCGCAAGCCGCTGGAGCAGGATCCCGACGACAAGCTGCCGACCGTCGACGTCTTCATTCCGTCCTATAACGAGGACGAATATATCCTCGCCACAACCATCGCCGCGGCGCGGTCGATGGACTATCCGGCGCACAAACTGACGGTCTGGCTGCTGGACGACGGCGGCACGGACCAGAAGTGCAACGACAAGAACCCCGAGAAGGCGGCGGCGGCCTGGCGTCGCCGCATGGGGCTGCAGAAGCTCTGCGCCGACATGGGCTGCCGATACCTGACGCGCGCGCGCAACGAGCACGCCAAGGCCGGCAACATGAACAATGCGCTGAAGCACTCGACCGGCGAAGTCATCGTCGTGTTCGACGCCGATCACGCGCCTTTCCGCGCCTTCCTGCGCGAGACCGTCGGCTATTTCCTGCGCGATCCCAGGCTGTTCCTGGTGCAGACGCCGCACGTCTTCCTCAATCCC
>CALMZE010000191.1 GCA_937870585.1 uncultured Sphingomonadales bacterium
CGGCACGGCAACGCCCGGCGAATAGGCAAGGCTCAGGTCGCGCTGCGTCGCCATTGGCTTGGAGGCGATGATCTCGATCTTTCCGGGCCGAATGGTGGAGTGGTAAAACAGCGCCTCGCGCTCGGAAAACTGGACTTTGGAGTCGCTGCTCATGGGAGGCTCCTCTTGGCTCTTATGGCTTGGATTGTGTCAGGGACGCAACAGGACGTTACGCCAGATTGCTTAGGAGCAAATCGCGGGAAGGGAAAGGGCGCAGAATGGCTCGACTTGCCCTGTCTTGCACCAGTATAGACAGGCCCCATGAGCAAAATCCACGTCGCCGCCCTGCAACAATCCTTCACGGATGACATCGCCACCAACATCGCCAGGGTGGAGGCGGGCATATCCGAGGCCGCCGCGCGCGGCGCGAAGGTGATCCTGCCGAGCGAACTCTTCGAAGGCCATTATTTCTGCAAGGTGCAGAATGAGGCCTTTTTCGCCCGCGCTGCCCCCTTGGGCGAGCATAAGGCCGTGCGCGCCATGCAGCGCCTCGCCAAGCAACTCGGCGTGTACATCCCCTGCTCCTTCTACGAACGTGACGGGCAGCATTATTACAACAGCCTCGCCATGATCGACGACGCGGGCGAGGTGATGGGCGTCTATCGCAAGAGCCATATTCCCGATGGCCCCGGCTATAATGAGAAATTCTATTTCCGCCCCGGCAACAGCGGCTTCAAAGTGTGGGACACGCGCCATGGCCGCATCGGCGTGGGCATCTGCTGGGATCAATGGTATCCCGAAACCGCGCGCGCGATGATGCTGATGGGCGCGGATCTGCTCTTCTTCCCCACCGCCATCGGCGACGAACCCGAAGCCGAAGATCTGGACACGTCACGCCTGTGGCGGCGCGCGATGATCGGCCATGCGGTGAGCAATGTCGTGCCCGTGGTCGCGGCGAACCGGGTGGGCGTGGAAGGCGATATGAGCTTCTACGGCCACAGCTTCATCACCGACGAACGCGGCGATTTCGTTGCCGAATATGGCGACGGCGTGGAGGGCGTGCTGGATGCTGTGTTCGATCTGGACCGCGTGCGCAAACACCGCGCGACGTTCGGCTTTTTCCGGGATCGACGGCCGCAGCTTTATGGGCGGATTGCTGAGGATGTTTGAGGGGGAGCAAGGCCCCCGGTTGCGCACGGCGCGTATGCCCGGCAAAAGGCGGGCATGACCAACCGGCTTTACTATGGCGACAATCTGGATGTGCTGCGCGCGCACATCAAGGATGAAAGCGTGGACCTGATTTATCTGGACCCGCCGTTCAATTCCAATGCCAGTTACAACATCTTGTTCAAATCGCCTTCCGGTGCAGGGGCGGATGCGAGCATCGAAGCGTTTGACGATACATGGGAATGGGGGCCAACCGCATCCGGCGCCCTGATGGACATCACCGCCAGCGGCAATCACAAGCTCCACACGTTAATGCAGGCGATGAAAACCGCCATCGGTGAAAATGCCATGATGGCCTATCTGGCGATGATGGCGGTGCGGCTGGTGGAGTTGCACCGCGTGCTGAAACCCACCGGCAGCCTCTATCTCCACTGCGATCCGACCGCGAGCCATTATCTCAAGCTGGTGCTGGATGCGGTGTTTGGGCAGGACATGTTTCGGAATGAGATTACATGGAAACGCACCAACACGCACAATGACAGCAAGACATGGAGCAAGGTTTCCGACATCATTTTGTTCTATTCCAAGGGCAAGGATTTCACTTGGAACACCCCACGCGAACCGCATAGTGAAGATTATAAGGCTTCCAAGTATCGCAGCGATGATGAAGATGGACGTGGTCCTTATCAGCTTGACAATATGACCAGTCCGAACCCTCGTCCTAACATGATGTACGACTGGCTCGGCTTCCCGTATCCACCAATGGGCTGGCGTTATCAGACCGAAACAATGCAGCGGCTGCATGATGAGGGCCGAATCTGGTATCCGACGAATGCCGATGGTTCTTATAACACTTCCAAACGGCCACGCCTGAAACGCTATCTAAACGAAATGGCGGGCGCTGTGATGGGTTCAATTTGGACCGACATCCCGCCCATCAACTCCCAAGCGCAGGAGCGCCTCGGCTACCCCACCCAAAAGCCCCGCGCGCTGCTGGAGCGCATCATTGCGGCCTCCTCCAACCCCGGCGATGTGGTGCTTGATCCCTTTTGCGGGTGCGGCACGGCGGTGGATGCCGCGCAGAAGCTGGGGCGGAAATGGATCGGCATTGATGTGACGCATCTGGCCATCGGCCTGATCGAAAAGCGGATGCGCGAAGGCTATGGCGATGATCTGCCCTTTGAAACCATCGGCTCGCCCAAAGATCTCGCCAGCGCGCAGCGGCTGGCGGCGGATGATCCGCACCAGTTCCAGCATTGGATCACGCTCGCGCTGGGCGGCTATCCGTGGATGGGGGGCAAAAAGGGCGGAGACAAGGGCGTTGATGGCTATTTCTACTATGTCGGCGATGATGGCAGCACGCGCACCGGAGTGATCTCTGTCAAGGCTGGAAACAACGTCAACCCCGCCATGGTCCGCGATCTGGGCCGGGTGATGGAGCGCGACGGGCATGATCTCGGCGTGTTCGTGTGCGCTGCACTCCCCACCAAGGGCATGAATGAAGAGGCGAACTCGCACGGCCTGTTTGAAACCCATTTCGGCGGCAGCACCGGGCGCGTGGGGAATCGCTATCCCAAGCTGCAACTTTTCACCTTGGCCGAACTGTTTCAGGGGCGTCGCCCGCAATTGCCACCGCTCGTTTCGGCCAACCGTAAGGCCGCGCGCGTGGATGTGCGTGCCAGCCATCAGCCGGACGCGCAGGGCGGGCTGGACCTTTGACACCGATATGACGCCTGCCAAACCGCCGTTCTGCGAGGTGCCCCATGCAACGCACGATAGAGGTCACCGCATACTACACCCAAGACGCTGACTCCGTCTTCCAGTCCGCGCTCCATTTCTCTGAAATGACCGATGCGATGGCGGGGCTGGCGACTTATGAGGGGCTTCCGGACCATGGAACGGCGCGTGAAGGCGATACACTTGTTGTCGATGTCACCTTCTGGGGATGGTTCAAGCAGACCGGGCACATCATGCATATCGCGCGGCTGGACCCTGAGGCGCGGGTGATCCAGAGCCGGGAATCAGGCAACGGTATCAGGCGCTGGGATCACAGGCTTTCGGTGCAACCCGATGGCGCGTTGACGCGGTGGACGGACACCGTGGTGCTAGATGCGGGATGGCGAACGCCGTTTGTGGCGATCTTCGCTGCCTATATGTACCGGCGTCGGCATCGCTACAGAAAGGCTGAATCGGTGTCTGTGCGGGTTTTGAGGGCATAGGAAAATTTGCAGAGAAGGGCGCCACTTCTGAATCGGCGACCCAACCTAATGCGCGGATCGCTCACGAAATTCGCACCACGCTTGCCAATCTTAAAAGTAAGACGCATATTCGCTGTCATGAATGCGCAGACCAGAGTTTCTGCCAAAGGGCAGGTTGTCATTCCCAAGGATGTGCGGGATCGGCTGCATTGGGCACCCGGCACGCCGCTCGACGTGATCGAGAAGGCAGGCAGCGTGACACTGACGGCCAGAGAGCCGCACAACCCCTTTGCGCGCACCACGACAGCCGCACTTGATGCCATTCCGGACTGGCCGGGGCAGCCCCAAACGGTCGACCGGATCAGCCGCCTGAGCGACGACGACATCCGCTTCATCCTTGATCAACAGGAGCGCAATGCGGGCGATTGACACCAATGTCGTCGTCCGGCTGCTGGTGCGTGATGACGCCGGGCAGCTTGCCGTGGCGCGGGGGCTGACCTTTCATCCCTTCCTGCTGCTGCCGACTGTTATTCTTGAAACAATCTGGGTTCTGCAATCGCGCTATCGGCTGGAAAGAAGCGAAATTGCGGCGCGGCTTGAACGGCTGCTCGGCCACGCCGAGGCCCGGATCGCGTCCATTGATGCCGTGGCCTGGGCCTTTGAAGCCTATAAACAAGGCCATGACTTTGCCGACGCGCTGCACATTGCGCTGGCCGCCGAGGCCGGAGGCGAGAGCTTTGCAAGTTTCGACAAGAATGTGCAGCGTATCGAGAAGGCTCCCCTTCGGCTTGAAGGTTTGACGGCTGAATAGGTAGCTCTCGCGCGCACGAATTAGCCTATTTGTTCCATCATTGTTCTTGCGTTTTCGAGCGTCTGGCGCTACAGGTCGGGGCGTCATTTCATCCTGTTTCTAGGGCGGTTTGAGGATGAC
>CALMZE010000192.1 GCA_937870585.1 uncultured Sphingomonadales bacterium
CACCGGTGGGGTCGAACCGGAAGTCTGTTAGAATCCGGCCCGCCCAGTCCGCGTTCGGAAAGGAGCACGGCCACCTCTGCGGCCAGTGCCGCATCGGGTGCAGCGAGCATCATATGCGCCAGACGCGGGGGCAGCGGCAGCTTGGCCATCGCCCGGCCATGCGGAGTTGCGCGACCATCGCCATCTAGTGCGCCAAGATCGCCCAACCGCGTCCGCGCTTCCGCAAGCGCGGCAAGCGGCGGCGGGTCCAGCCAATTCAGTGTCGCCGGATTGGTCACGCCCCAGAGAGCGCAATCCAGCAAAAGCGAAGAGAGGTCCGCTTCCAATATTTCGGGCGGATCAAAGCGCGGCAGCCCGGCCGTCGCCGCCTCTTCCCACAGACGATACGCCACGCCCGGCCCCTGCCGCGCCGCACGACCTGCGCGCTGGGTGGCCGCGGCCCGAGACGCGCGCTCCGTCACCAGTCGCGTTGATCCAGCCTGCCGGTCATAGCGGGCACGGCGGGCGAGCCCTGAATCGACGACGATCCGCACGCCATCAATCGTCAGGCTGGTTTCCGCGATGGATGTGGCGAGGATGATCTTGCGCCCCGGCCCCTTGCGGATCGCCGCGCGCTGTGCCGCGGGTTCAAGGCTGCCATGCAAGCCATAGATCGTCGTCCCCGCGAAGGCGGGGGCCGGTTGGTCGTCTCGCTCGACCCGGCCCTCGCCTACACGGGGGCGACGAATAAGGTCCGACTCCAGCCGCTCGGCTACCCGCTCAATCTCCCCCACACCCGGCAGAAAAGCGAGCACATCGCCCTCCTTCTCTTCAGCCATCGCGCGGCGAATGGCGGCAGCCATTTCATCCTCGATCCGCGCTTCGGCTTTGCGTCCGATATGGCGCAGCGTCAGCGGGTGGCTTTTGCCTTCACTCTCGATCACTGGGCAATCGCCCATCAGCGCGGCAAACCGCTCCCCGTCCAGCGTGGCCGACATGGCGAGCAGGCGCAGATCAGGTCGCAACCCACCCTGTGCATCCAGTGCGAGCGCGAGCCCAAAATCGCTATCTAGGTTGCGCTCATGCACCTCGTCAAACAGCACGGCAGAAACGCCCGCCAGCTCCGGATCGGACTGGATGAGATTGCGGAAAATCCCCTCGGTCAGCACCAGCACTCGCGTGGCGGCGCTCTGTTTGCTATCCATGCGCGTAGCATAGCCGATGCTTTGCCCCACCGGCTCGCCTGCCATCTCCGCCATCCGCTCCGCTGCCGCGCGCGCGGCGAGGCGGCGGGGCGAAAGAAGCAGGATGCGGCCCGTGCACCATGGCTCTGCGAGCAACGCCGGAGCCACTGCCGTTGTCTTGCCGGCGCCGGGCGGGGCGACGAGGACGGCGTTGGGAGCCGTGCGCAATGCGGCCAAAAGATCGGGAATTACAGCGTGGATAGGAAGCGTCACGCGCCCCTAATAAGCCCGCGCGATGGCAAACTCCACGGCTTCTACCAGAGCGGCCTTGGCATCACTTGCGGGGAATTGGCCCAAAGCGTCAATTGCGCGCTGGCCATAGTGGCGGGCGCGCTCCATCGTATCGTCAATCGCGCGGGTCGCCCGCAGCAGGGACTGAGCGTGTGCCAGATCGTCATCGGATGAACGGCGGCCTTCCATCGCATCTTTCCAGAAAGCGCGGCCTTCTTCATCGCTGCGCGCATAAGAGAGGATGACAGGCAGCGTCACCTTGCCATCGCGGAAGTCATCACCCACGCCTTTACCCATCGTTTCAGCGTCCGACACATAGTCGATCGCATCGTCGATCAGCTGGAAGGCGATGCCGAGATTGCGGCCATAGCTATCAAGCGCGAGTTCGGTTGCTTCGTCGCGTTCCGCAACCACAGCCGCAATGCGGCAGGCGGCGGCAAACAGAGCAGCGGTCTTGGCCCCGATCACGTCCAGATACTGCTCTTCGCGCGTTTCAACGCGGCGCTGCGTCGTCAACTGATTGACTTCGCCTTCGGCAATCACAGCCGAAGCATTGGACAGAATCTTGAGCACTTTCAGGCTGCCATCTTCCACCATCAGCTCGAACGAGCGCGAGAAGAGGAAATCGCCGACCAGAACGCTTGCTGAATTGCCCCAGATCACGTTCGCCGTTTTGCGCCCGCGCCGCAGATCGGAATGGTCGACAACATCATCATGCAGCAACGTGGCCGTATGGATGAACTCCACCGTGGCGGCGAGCTTGTAATGCCGGTTGCCGGGGTAATTGAGCAAAGCCGCGCTCGCCAGCGTGAGCATCGGGCGCATCCTCTTGCCACCGCTCGCAATCAGATGACCCGCCAGCTCGGGGATCAGCGGCACATGACTTTGCATCCGCGAGAGGATGACGCTGTTCACCTCATTCATGCCCGATGCGACAAGGGCAACGAGCGGATCGAGCGAGGGCGCACGGGCTGCGCCAATACGGTGAATCGTGGCGGTCATGACGCCATGCCCTTGGCGGAGCGGAGCCGGGAAGGCAAGGCATGTTGCTGCTGCATTTCTCCCCGATGCGCTTGCAGGGAATGCACACGCACCCCCTTCCCCTTGGCGCACAACGGATTAAGGTACGCGCAGGAGATGAAGAGCGAGAGGATCAAACATGCGCGCACGGACTTGGGTGCTGGCTCTGCTGGCGGCAACAGCAGTGGCAGGCGGGGGCTGGTATGCCAGTCAGGACAAGGAAACCCGCGATCTGATGGCGCATATGCCCACCAACGCGGACGTGCTGTCCTGGCCGATGGATCAGCGCGACGCGGCTTTCCGCGCGATGGACCGGCTGCCGGTGTTAGCGCAATCACATGAGATCACCCCTTCCGCCACGCCACTGGCACTGCCCGCGGGCAAGCCGCTCGAAATTCCGGGCGTGGATGACTATATCAAATCCCAACGCGCGGCGGGGATCGTGATCCTGCAAGACGGGAAGGTGCGTTTCGAACGCTATGGCCTGGGGTTCGATGCCAAAGGCCGCTGGACCAGCTTCTCGGTCGCAAAGTCCTTCACCTCCACACTGGTGGGCGCGGCCATTCAGGACGGGCATATCAAGAGCCTTGAGGACAAGGTGAGCGCCTATATCCCCGACCTGAAGGGCTCGGCCTATGACGATGTCACGATCCGGCAATTGCTGACCATGAGTTCGGGTCTGCGCTGGAATGAGGATTATGAAGACCCCAAGGCCGATGTCGCACAGTTCAATGTGGCAGAACCGGACAAGGGCGTGGACGCGACTGTCAGCTACCTCCGCAAATTGCCGCGCGCGCATCCGCCCGGCACGGTCTGGCACTATAATACAGGTGAGACCAATCTGATCGGCGTGCTCGTTTCATCCGCCACCAAGAAGCCGCTCGCCCAATATCTGCAGGAAAAGGTCTGGCAGCCCGCTGGCATGGAAGCGAAGGCCACATGGCTGCTTGGCAAAACGGGCCATGAAATCGCCGGATGCTGCCTGCAAGCTGCCACGCGGGATTTCGCCCGGTTTGGTCTGTTCGTGCTCGCCAATGGCCAGGCGGGTGGGAAGCAAATCGTGCCGGCCGACTGGTTCTCCCAAGCCATCGTCAAGCAGAAGGATATTGGCGAGCCCGGCCATGGCTATGGCTTCCAATGGTGGACCTATGATGATGGGTCGGTCGCGGCGCAGGGCATTTTCGGACAAGGCATCTTCATCGATCCCAAGCGCAAGCTGGTGATCGCCTCCAACGCCAACTGGACCCGCGC
>CALMZE010000193.1 GCA_937870585.1 uncultured Sphingomonadales bacterium
CCCGTGCGGCGGGTTTGGTCTGGGTGACAGGCACCGAATCGGGCCAGACCGCGCGACCATCCTGCCCGGTGATCCAGCGCCAAAGAAAATTGCCCCGGCTGCGTCCCGTGGGCGCGCGGAGGATGTCGTCGCCATCGGGATTGAAAAAATGGCTGCCATCATAATGACCGCTCTCTGGCCCGTCATAATAGATGCGGTCGAGGAAGGGCGGCACCAGCGTGATGGCGAGGCAGAGGAAGATGATGACGGCCGCCACGCCCTTTGCGATTCCGCGCAGCCCTTTTGCCATCCTGTCCTCACTCTCGATTTTCTATTTGCGAGACGAGGAGATAGGGTGCGTGTCTAGCTGTGCCAAGGCATGGGCACAGAAAAGCTGCGGCGGCTTCGCAAGGGGCTGCACTTTCTTAGGAATTAGGTGCTAGATAATGGCGTTCCAACCGAATGCCCGAACTGAAAGTGTCGCGATGATCCGTATCCTGCTGGCCGAAGATGACGAAGCAATGCGCCTTTATCTGGATCGCGCATTGGTCCGTTCGGGCTATGAAGTGATGTCGGTTGATAATGGGCGCGCCGCGCTGGACCTGTTTGAAGCGGGCGAATTGTTTGATCTGCTGCTGACAGATATTGTGATGCCCGAACTGGACGGGATTCACTTGGCACAGCAGGTCGCCAATATCGCGCCGGGCACGCGGGTGATGTTCATCACGGGCTTTTCCGCTGTCACGCTGCGGGCCGGGCAAGAGATGCCCAACGCGCGCGTTCTCTCCAAACCCTTCCATCTGCGCGACCTTGTGCTGGAAGTGGATCGGGTCTTTTCCGAAGCGGCCTGAATTAAACCACACCCGAAAGGGTTGCACACAGGAAAGAGGGGCGCTAGAGGCCCCGTCCAGAGTGGGCGTGTAGCTCAGTGGTAGAGCACTGTGTTGACATCGCAGGGGTCGCAAGTTCAATCCTTGCCACGCCCACCATTTTCCCCTTTGCGGAAAAATTCACCCCGACTTGTCAGCTATGTTCCTGTGATTCGGCGATGGGCGCGCCGGTTTTGCGCACGGCCACAATCAGCACGCCGAGCAGCGCCAGCGCCGATCCGATGATCAGCCGTTGATCCAGATGATCGCCGGTAAAGGCGATACCAAACGCAATGGTGGACATGGGCGTGATCAGCGTCAGCGGGGCAAGCAGATTGGCTTCATAACGCTTGATCAGCCCATAATAGGCCGTGTGCGCGAACACCGACACGACCAGCGCAGAAAACAGCACGGCCGCGACGAACGGCCAGCCCGCAGCGAGCGACGTTTGCCACTGGCCCTGTTCGACCAGCAGTGTCGCGATCGAAAGCGGCACGAACGCGGTGAGTGCTACCCAGGCCTGAAAGCGCAAGGGCGCGATTTCATCCATCTGCTTCATCATCACCGCGCCAAGCGAGCCGGAAAAGGCCGCGCCCAGCACGAAGATCAGGCCTGTGGACAGCTCAAATCCGGGCTTCCAGACCACGATCAGCACGCCCACTAGCGTGAGTGCGATGCCCAAAGCGCGCCGCCAATGGATGCGTTCGCCGAGCATCACGATTGAGAGCAGCGTCGTGATCGGCACACCGGCCTGCACCACGACCGCGACGGACGAGGGCGATGCGGTTTGCAAGCCGATGAAGAGCAAGGCGAAATTGCCCGCGCCCATCAACAGCCCCAGCACCAAGATGCGCCACAAGGGACGCGGCACGGGCCGCAACCAAGGCAAGGTCACGGCCAGCACCACGGCGGAGCGGATGGCGGCGAAATAGGGCGGCGGGACGGCCCAGCCACCCAGCGCGATCTTGCTCAGCACATTGCTGAGGCCCCAGATCAGGCAGATGGCAACCAGAAGGGCAAAGTCACGAAGCGTCATGCCTGCCCCTTTGGGTCAATGGTGCGCACTTGGCCAGCGCAAAGCGCGCGGTGCTTGTCAGGCCGCGTCAGCCGGTTTCAGCGAGTCCCGCAATTCGCGCTTCAGGAACTTGCCGCTGGCATTGCGCGGCAGGGCTTCGGTCATGAACCAAATGTAGCGCGGAATCTTGTGTTTGGAGATGTGAGACGCGCAATCGGCGCGCAGCGCGTCTGCCGTCAGGCTCTCACCAGCCTTGAGAACGATGGCCACGCCCACTTCCTCACCCAACCGGTCGTCGGGCACGCCGAACACGCAGCATTCCGCAATCGCAGGATGGCGATAGATGGCGGCTTCCACTTCGGCGCAATAGACATTCTCGCCGCCGCGCAGCACCATGTCCTTCTTGCGATCAACGATGAAGATGAAACCATGCTCGTCGATCCGCGCCACGTCTCCGGTGTGGAGCCAGCCATCGGTGATGGAAGAGGCCGTGGCATCGGGGCGGTTGATATAGCCCTTGATGACGGCGGCACCCTTCACCCACAATTCACCGAGTTCGCCCTGAGCCACCGTGTTGCCATCATCATCCACGCAGCGCGCTTCGTAAACGGGCATGGACGGGCCAGCGGTGTCGGGCTTGTCCACAAAGAAATCGCCCGAGACCGAGGTGATGATGCCGCACGTCTCGGTCATGCCATAGCCGGTGCTGGGGCGCGCGGTGGACACCTGCTTTTCGATCTTGAGCACCAGATCGGGCGGAACCTGCGCGCCGCCGCCCGCCAGAGAGGCGAGCGTGGAGGTGTTGGTTTTCTCGAAATCGGGGTGGGTGATGAGTTCGCGCGCCATCACCGGCACACCGCTCATGCTCGTCACGCCTTCGCGCTCGATTAGCTTGAGCGCATCGCCTGCATCCCAGCGATACATCAGCACCATCGTGCCGCCCGCTGCCGTGGTGGCATAGGCCCCGCAATTGTTCGCCGTCACATGGAAGAGCGGTGTGGTGACGAGCAGCACCGGCGTCGGGGGCGTGGCAGGCGGGGCGACGCCGGTCGCGCGCTCGGTCGCCAGCGCAGTCGAGGCTGCGGAATAAAGCATGTTGAACAGGTTTGAATTGCAGCCCCGGTGCGTCAGCTGCGCGCCCTTGGGGTGGCCGGTGGTGCCGGAGGTGTAGAAGATGCAGGCATCCTCATCGCCATCGATTGTGGCATCGGGCAGCGTGCCGGGATGCGCCACAACATCGCTCCACGGCGTCACATCAGCATCGTAGGAATCGAGCCGGACGCCAACCAGCTTCATCTTGCCCGCCAGTTCGGGCCGTGCGCGGAATCGTTCGAGCCGTTCGGCATCGGTGATCAGCAACTTGGGTTGCGAATCCTCCAGCGCATAGGCCATTTCCTCAGGCGTCCACCATGCGTTCATGCCGACAGCCGCCACGCCAATGCAGACGCACGCCCAATAAGCGAGCATCCATTCGGGATAGTTGCGCATTGCAATCGCCACGCGGTCGCCCTGCTGCACTCCCTGCGCCACGAGCCAGGCCGCAATCGCGCCAACCTGCTGATGCGCCTGCGCATAGGTGATCCGCTCATCGCCATAGACCAGATAATCGCGGTCTCCGAAGGCAGCCGTGGAGAGCCAGAATTCCCGCACGCTCGGCGGGGCGTTCTTATAGGCGCGCAGTTGCTCGCCGCGCACCGTGATCGTCTCAATCTCGAAGACCCCGCCCGGTCCCGTGAGTTCATCGCGGGCCTGCTTCAGTTCGGCATAATGCATTTCGGTTCTCATCCTCTTCTTATGCAGAGACTGATTGCAGACGATTTCGGGCGCGGCAAGCCCCGTTTCGGGAAGTTTTGCGCGGTCTGACGCCTGTTCAGGCTGGGTTAGGGCGGATGCCGTAAAGGCAAGGCCATGCTTCGCCTTTCATTGACCGCGCTACTTTTTGCGTCTGCCGCTTTTCCTGTCCATGCCCAGCAGGTCGATGAGGAGATTGGCGAGACGGTTGTGACCGCTCAAGTACCACGCGGCGTGGTGCTGGGGAACAGCCCGCCCGAAGTGACGCTGAACGCGGGCGACATTCGCTCCTTTGGCGCAACCAATGTGGCAGACCTGCTCAGCCAGATCGCGCCACAGACGGGAAGCGGCGGGCGCGGAGAAGGCCAGCCTGTCGTTCTGCTCAACGGCAAGCGGATTTCAGGCTTCAGCGAAGTGCGCGATCTGCCTTCAGAGGCGATTGTGCGGGTGGAGGTGTTCCCGCCCGAAGTTGCGCTGCGCTACGGCTATCGCGCCACGCAGAAGGTGGTCAACATGGTGCTGCGTGAGCGCTTCTCTGCGGTGCGCACCGAAATATCGGGCCTGACTTCGACCGAGCCGGGGCGACTGAGCGGACGGGCAGAGGCCGGGCTGCTGCGCATCCGCAAGGATCAGCGCACGAGTCTCGACGCGCGGTTCGAGCATTTTTCTCCGCTGACGGAGGGTGAACGCGATATTCCGCTTGCCGGAACGCCCGACGCGCGGCCCTATCGCACGCTGATGCCGCGCACCAATACGGGCTCGCTCAACGGCACGATCAGCCGGACCGTGCTGGGCGATGTGGCGGCAAGCTTCAATGCCCGCGTTGAAGCGACCGACAGCCGGGCGGGGCTGGGGCTCGATGTTGCCCGGCCTTTGGTGCGCGATTCGAACGGCGTGAGCGGCCATGCGGGCATGACGCTCAACAGCAATTTGGGCAGCTGGCAATGGACGCTGACCGCCAATGCCGATCTCGGCCGAAACGAAAGCCTGACCGATCGCACGGGTCGCACCGATCGCGACCGGGCGGTTGGCAAGACGCGCAGTGCTGATCTGGACGCGGTCTTTTCCGGCAGTCTGTTCAAGCTGCCTGCGGGCGAGGCGGTAGCGAGCGTCGGGTTGGGCGGAGAGGCGGAGCGGATTGCCAGCCACTCGGTCCGGGCAGGGCTGGTGCAGGACAGCCGCCTGTCCCGCTCCACGGCACGCGGGCAGGCCAATATTGATTTGCCCATCGCCAATCGTGGGCGGGCCGTGTTGCGGCCACTTGGCAAGCTGTCCCTCAACGCCAATGCGGGCGTGGATGAGGTTTCGCGCTTCGGCACGCTCGCCACCTATGGCTATGGGCTCGCCTGGACGCCGTTCACCGGGCTGGACGTGACGGCGAGCGTGTCTCACGAGGATAATGCGCCAACGATCCAGCAACTCGGCAATCCGCTTGTTGCTACGCCCGATGTGCGTGTGTTCGATTATCTGCGCGGAGAGACGGCCTTTGTGACGCGGATCGATGGCGGCAATTCTGGGCTCGGGGCCGAGAAGGCGCGCGTCAATCGGCTGTCGGTGACGGCCAAGCCATTCCGGAACACCGATCTGAGCCTGACCGCCAACTGGACCGATACGCGCACCGGTCGCGCGATCCTCTCTTTCCCCACGGCGACCGCTGCGCTGGAGGCGGCCTTCCCCGCGCGCTTTGTGCGTGATGGTACGGGGCGTCTGGTTTCGGTTGATATGCGGCCGGTCAGTGTGGCGGATACGCGCCAGCAGACGCTGCGCTGGGGCTTCAACTTCTCCAAGCGGCTCGGGCCTGCCCCGCAGGGCAATCCAGTGGATGCGATGCGCGGGGCGGGCGGCGGCAGTCCGCATGGTGGTGGCCCTGGGGCCGCTGGGCCGGGCACGGGCGGTCCGCCGCGTGGGGGCTTTGGCGGCGGCGGGTTCGGGCGGCAGCCGCGCGTTCAATTTGCGCTCTATCACAGCTGGCAATTGCGTGATGATGTGCTGCTCGGCACCGGGCAGCCCCGGCTCGACCTGCTGGATGGGGATGCCATCGGGAATAGCGGGGGCGTCTCGCGCCATCGCATCGAAGCACAAGGCGGCGTCTCCAAGAACGGGCTGGGCCTGCGCTTTTCGGGCAATTGGCAGAGCGGCACCCGCGTGCGCGGCGCGACCGATACGCTGCGCTTTGGCAGCCTGACGACGCTTGATCTGCGCGCCTTTGCCAATCTCGGGCTCGTCAACAATTGGGGCCGCACGCACGAATGGCTGCGCGGGGCGCAAATCTTTCTGGGCGTCAGCAATGTCTTCAACGCCAAGCAGGATGTGCGCAACAGCGCAGGGCTGATCCCTTCGGGCTATGTGCCCGATCAGATGGACGCGCAGGGCCGGACAGTGCGGATCACCTTCCGCAAGCTGTTCATGAGCTTCCGGCCGCGCACCTAGTCGGCAGCGTCGTGACCATCCACCAGCCGGGCCTTGATGCTGTCGCTCGTGTCGCGGCTGCCGTCATGCGTCCAGCCGGGCGGGCCGAACAGATAGCCGAGCTTCGATCCCCATGGCGCGCGCCACAGATCCTGTGCGATGCCGATCCATTCGTGGAATACACTCCAGAGCAGATTGAAACCGCCGAGTTGCTTGACGATGCCGTAGCGCACCGGCTCTTCATCCAGTTCGGGCGTGAAGGTGCCGAACATCCGGTCCCAGATGATGAAAACGCCCGCATAATTGGTATCCAGATAGCGCGGGTTGACGCCGTGATGGACGCGGTGATGGCTCGGCGTGTTCATCACCGCCTCGATGAAGCGCGGGAAGCGGCCAATCACTTCGGTGTGAATCCAGAACTGGTAGATCAGGTTGATCCCGCCCACGAACAGCACCATCGCGGGGTGAAAGCCGATCAGCATCAGGGGAAGACGGAAGATGAAGGACAGGGCGATGAAGCCCGTCCATGTCTGGCGCAGCGCGGTGGAGAGATTGTAATGCTGACTTGAATGATGGTTCACATGGCTCGCCCACATCCAGCGGATGCGGTGCGCGGCGCGGTGGAACCAGTAGTAAGCGAGATCATCCAGCACGAAGCAGGCGATCCACGCCCACCAGATGTACGGGATGGTCGCCACGCGGTGCGCATAGGCCCCGTTGAACAGCGCCAGCACCAGCCCCGCCGTGAGCGCACCCGCAACCGTGCTCCCAAAGCCGAACAGCAGCGAAGAGAGCGTGTCATTGGGCTCATATTTGTCCGGCGCGTTGCGGCGCGCCCACAACATCTCCAGCAGGATCAGCAGGATGAAGCCCGGCACGGCATAATCGACCGGATTGGGGAGAGCGGGGACGATGATATCAGGCATCGGGAATGTGCCTCAGTCCGCTGGCCCAATATTGCGCCTTGTCCCCCAGATTGAGGATGACCGGCGGCAAATCGGGCTCATGAAGGTTGATGGTGAGCAGCGCCTGATCAAGCCGCGCGCCCGCTGTGCCGGGAACCAGCCGCGCAACGAAGCGATTGCCGACGCGGAAGATCAAGGCGTGGCGGCTCTCGGCATCGCGCAGCAAGGCAGACATGCCAGCCTTGTCGAGCGCTGTATCCACCGCCTCAAACCCATAAAGCCCGTCGCGGGCCTTTTGCTGCGCATCGGCTTCGTCCGCGATGCGTGGATCGCCGCCCAGTCCCATCTTCCAAGCGATGAAATAGAGCAGCCCGATCCCGGTGAGCGACGCGCCCATCCGCCCGACGAACGCCCAGTCTATCATCGCAAGTTCAGGCGGTAGCGGCATCAGGCTTGCGCTTTCAGCATGTCCAGCAGCGGGCGAATGCTCGAAATGTCATAGCCTGCCTTGGCCGCGATGTTGATTAGCGAATCCGGGTCTCCACCCTGCGCGGCTTCAGCCAGCGCCCAAAGGTTGGTGGAACGGGTGCCCGAACGGCAATAGGCCAGCACCTTGCCCTGCGCGCCCTTGAGTGCGGCCACCATCGCGCTGATCTGCGGCTGGCTGAATCCCGAATGGGTGATGGGGATGGCGACATAATCAAGGCCCGCCGCGCGCGCGGCTGTCTCGATGGCGTCACCCGGCGTCTGATCTTCGCTCTCGCCTTCGGGGCGGTTGTTGATGACGAGCGTCACGCCCTGCGCTTGGGCCTCCGCAATCGCATCCACGCTGATCTGAGGAGCGACGAGGATGTCAGAAGTGAGTTGGATGAACATGGCGGCTTCTCCTTGTCACGTGGCCAGTTGCGCTTCGATCCGTGCGACTTTGGCGGTGTCCACGCCCAGCACCTCTTCGGCATAGGCTTCGATGCTGCCATGCTTGGCGCGCATGGCGGAAAAGGCGCTGTGGATGAAATCCTCATGGACAGACATGAGCGTGCGGACGGCGTCTTCATCCATCTTGGGGCCGAAATTGTTGCGGACGGTCTTGGCCCCGGCGGCAATCCGGCGATCAATATTGCCCGCGACATTGGTCAGCAGATAATCGGCCATCAGATCATCCTCGCTCACGCCCATCAGCGTGTGGAGAATGCCCGCTGCAATGCCGGTGCGGTCCTTGCCCGCGAGACAATGGAGCAGGCTTGCCCCCTCCCGCTCAGCCAGCGCATCGAAATAGAGCCGATAGACCCGCACCAGATTGGGCCGCCATGGCATCAGCGCATAAAGGTTGGCCATCGCCTTATGTGCCTGGGCTGCGGACACGACCTGATGCGCGGCTTCGACATGCGGCGCGGCATGGCTTTCACCCACCGTCTCGCCGCTGGCAAATAGCACTTCGGCCTGAAAATCGGGGTGGCGCGCGCAGGGGAAGAGCTCGCGCTCGCTGTCTCCGCGCAGGTCGATGATCGTTTTCAGGTGAAGCTTGGAAACCGCGTCCAGATCGTCGCTGGTCGCATCGACATGCTGGCCGGAGCGCCACAACACGCCGCGCTTGAGCTTCGCCCCGCCGCGCATGGCATAGCCGCCATAATCCCGGAAATTATGGATGCCCCAAAGGGGCAGAACCCTGTCCTGCACGCATGGCTCCCTGTTTGTGCCTTGAAATGCCCGCCTATCACCCGCGCGATGAAACGCAAGCGTTGAACCCTGTGAGACTTACCTATATAACCTAGTATGATATCTATATTTCAATTATGCACACATGCGCAATAATCATCCGCGCCACAGCAAAACGGGTTGAAAGCCGATCCGAATCCCTGCAAGCGCAATTGACGTGAGAGGAAAGCAGCCGTGGCGATAGACCCCAACTATCTGTTGAACCGTGATCCCATTGTCGTGACGCAGGACTGGAGCGCGCGCGACACGATTCTCTACGCGCTGGGCGTCGGCTCGCAAGATCTGGATTTCGTGTTTGAAGAGCGTCTCCATGCGCTGCCCACCATGGCGGTGGTGCTTGGCTATCCCGGCTTCATGTGGCGCAACCCGGAAATGGGGGCGGACTGGACCAAGATCCTGCACGGCGAGCAATCCATCGTCATCCATAAGCCGCTGCCGGTCGAAGGCACGTTCATCGGTGAGAACCGCATCACCCAGTTGTTTGACAAGGGCGCGGGCAAGGGCGCGATTGCACTCGTCAAGCGCAGCATCAAGGGCGTGGACGGCACGCATTATGCCGATTGCGTGGCAACGACCTTCCTGCGCGGTGATGGCGGGTTTGGCGGTTCGTCCGAAGGTGCGCCCGTTCCGCATCCTGTGCCGGAAGATCGCGCGCCCGACGCTTCGGTGACGCTGTCCATCGCGGAGAATGCGGCGCTGATTTACCGGCTTCTGGGCGATTCCAACCCGCTCCATATTGATCCGGACGTTGCGAAAGCGGGCGGGTTTGAGCGTCCCATCCTCCACGGTCTGGCCACCTATGGCGTGGTCGGGCGCGCTTTGCTGTCCACGCTGATGAGCAATGATCCGGCCAAATTGCGCCGCATGGATGCGCGCTTTTCCAAACCGGTTTTCCCCGGCGAAGCGATCCGGACAGACATCTGGCATGAGGGCGAGGGCAAGGCCGCCTTCCGCGCGACGGCGGTCGAGCGGGATGTGGTGGTGATGAACAATGGCTATGTGGAATTTGCGGCATGACTGAAACCGGCATCCTCTCCTTCGGGGCGTACATTCCCAAGCGCCGCCTTCAACGCAGCGCGATCCATGCGTTCAACAGCTGGTTTGCTCCCGGGATGCGCGGGCTGACCAAGGGCGAGAAAGCGAACGCCAACTGGGATGAAGACGCGATCACCATGGCTGTGGAAGCCGCGCGCGACGGCCTGACTGGCGTGGACCGGGCGCGCGTTGCGGGGCTCACGCTCGCCTCCACCACCCTGCCCTTTGCTGACCGGTTGAACGCCGGTATCGTCAAGGAGGCGCTGGCGCTGGGCGATGCGACGGCGGCTTCGGACGCGGCGGGGGCGCTCCGCGCCGGGGCGTCCGCGCTTTTGCAGGCGCTGGGTGGCACGGAGACACGGCTCGTGCTCGCGGCCGACCGCCGCCTTGCCAAGCCGGGCACCGAAGCCGAGATGAATTACGGCGATGCTGCAGCTGCCATGCTGGTGGGGCAGGGCGATGTGATTGCGCGCTTCATCGGCGGGCACAGCGTCACGGTCGATTTCGTCGATCATTTCCGTAGCACTGGCGCGGACTATGATTATGCGTGGGAAAGCCGCTGGATTCGGGACGAAGGCTATGCCGCGATCCTCGGCACCGCGCTGAAGGACGGCCTCGCCAAGCTGGGTGTTGATGGCGGCAGCGTCACCCACGCCATCATTGCGGTGCCGGTGAAGGGCGTGCCCGAGCAACTGGCGAAAAAGGCGGGGCTTAATCCGGACGCGTGCGTTGATCCGATGATGGCGATTGTGGGAGACAGCGGCGCTGCGCATCCGCTGCTGATGCTGGCCGCCACGCTGGAGACGGCCAAACCCGGCGACACGATCCTGCTCGCCAGTTTCGGGCAGGGCGCGGACGTGCTGCTGTTTGAAGTGACCGAGGCGATCACCCGCCTGCCCGCGCGGCGCGGCGTGGCGGGGCATCTCGCTTTCCGGGCAGAGGACAGCAATTACAGCCGCTATCTCTTCCATCGCGGCCTGCACAGCCTCGACAAGGGGATGCGCGCTGAGATGGACCAGAAGCAGCCGGGCACAACCCTGTTCCGCCAGCGCAAGGCGGTGCTGGGGCTGATTGGCGGGCGCTGCACCAAGACCGGCACGGTGCAATTTCCCAAGACTGAGATCAGCGTGAACCCCAATGATCGCGCGCAGGGCACGCAGGAAGATTGGCCTCTGGCTGAAAAGACCGCGACTGTGATTGCGTTCACGGCGGACAACCTCACTTACTCGCCGGATCCGCCAAGCTTTTATGGCACGATCGACTTTGAAGGCGGCGGACGGCTGGTGACCGAGTTTGCTGACGTGTCGAAGGAAGAGGTCGAAGTCGGTGTGCAGATGCGCATGGTCTTCCGCATCAAGGCGGTCGACGAGATGCGCGGCTTCACCAAATATTTCTGGAAGGCGGTGCCGGCCAATAAGGGAGACGCATGATGCCACGCGGAATCAAGGATAAAGTCGCCATTCTGGGCATGGGTTGTTCCAAGTTCGGAGAGCGGTGGGACAAGGATGCCGATCAGTTGATGGTCGAGGCGTTTGACGAAGCCATTGCGGACGCTGGCATCGAAACCAGCCAGATCGACGCGGCTTGGCTGGGCGTCGGGTTCGATGCGATGAACATCGGGCCATCGGGCATCCCTCTTTCCATGGCGCTGCGTCTTCCCAATATCGGCGTCACCAAGGTGGAGAATTATTGCGCGTCTGGCACGGAGAGCTTCCGGGGTGCGGTTTATGCGGTGGCTTCGGGCGCGGCAGACATTGCCCTCGCGCTGGGCGTCGAGAAGCTCAAGGACACCGGCTATGGCGGGCTTCCCGTCCGCTCACGCGGGACGACGTTCGACATGATCGGCGTCACCGGCTCTGCGCCGGGCAGCTTCGCGCAGATCGCCTCGGCCTATCGCGCCAAGCATGATGTGTCGCGCGAAGATCTGAAGCGCGCCATCGCCCATGTCTCGGTCAAATCGCATGCCAATGGCGCGAAGAACCCCAAGGCGCATCTGCGCAAGGCGGTGGATATGGATACGGTGCTTAACGCGCCGATGATCGCTGATCCGCTGGGGCTCTATGATTGCTGCGGCGTGTCGGACGGCGCGGCCTGCGCCATTGTGACGACGCCGGAAATCGCCCGTGCGCTCGGCAAGCAGGATCTGGTCGCGGTCAAGGCGCTCCAGATTTCCGCGTCGAACGGCTGGGAGATGCAGGCGGGCGGCGGCTGGGATGGCAGTTATTTCCACACCACGCGCATTGCGGCGGCCAAAGCCTATGAGGAAGCGGGCATCACCAAACCGCGCGAGCAGGTGAGCCTGATGGAAGTGCATGACTGCTTTTCCATCACCGAACTCGTCACCATGGAAGATCTCTTCATCTCCAAGGAAGGCGAAGGCTGGAAGGACGTGCTCGACGGCTTTTACGATGCTGACGGCGGCATTCCCTGCCAGATTGATGGCGGCCTCAAATGCTTTGGCCACCCCATTGGCGCCTCTGGTCTGCGGATGATTTACGAAAATTATCTGCAACTTCTGGGCCGCGCGGGGGACCGGCAGCGGCAGGATAATCCGGTGTTCGCGCTCTCGCACAATCTGGGCGGGCAGCCGGTGCAAAATGTTTCCGCCGTGGCCATTGTCGGCCTGCACGGCGCATAAGGATCAAGTGACATGAGCGGTATGGACGCGGACATTTTTGAACAGTTTATCGAGCAGTTGCAGCGTTATGTGCGCGAGCGGCTGATCCCGGCGGAAAAGGAGATTATCGAAACCGATATGATCCCCGAAGCCATCCTGAACGAGATGCGCGAGATGGGGCTGTTCGGCCTCACCATGCCGGAAGACTATGGTGGGGCGGGGCTCAACGTCAGCCAATATTGCCGCACGATCCGCGAACTGGCCTATGCCATGCCCTGCTTCCGCTCGATCATCTCGATCAATATCGGCATGGTCTGCTCCGCGCTCAAAAATGGCGGTACGGCTGAGCAGAAGGCAGAATGGTTGCCGCGTCTGGCTGCCGGAGAGATCGCGTCCTTCGGCCTGACCGAACCCGGCTCCGGATCGGACTCGGCGGGGATGCAGACCATGGCCGTGCGCAAGGGCAATGGCTATGTGCTGAATGGCACCAAGCGCTACATCACCAATTCGCCCTTCGCCAAGGTCGCGCTGATCATGGCGCGGACGAGCAAGGAAGCGCTGCCCAAGAACGCCCACGTTTCCGCCTTCCTGGTGCCGATGGACACGCCGGGCGTGAGCGTTGGCAAGTCCGACAAGAAGATGGGGCAGGCCGCGAGCCACATTGCCGATATCATCATGGAAGATGTCTATGTGCCCGGAGAGGCGCTGCTGGGTGGCGAGGAAGGCAAGGGCTTCATCTATGCCATGCAGAGCCTCGACAATGGCCGGTTGAGCGTCGGATCGGCGGCGGCCGGTTATGCCCGCCGCGCGCTTGATTCCGCGCTGCGCTACGCCAATGAGCGCAAGGCGTTTGGCGAGCCCATCGCCAACTTCCAGCTCATCCAGCAGATGTTGGCGGATAGCGAGATCGAAATCTACGCCGCAGAGTGCATGCTCGAAGACGCCGCGCGCCGGGCAGACGCAGGCGAGAATGTGCTGCGCAAGGCAGCGGCGGCCAAGGTGTTCGCCTCTGAAATGTGCGGGCGTGTCGTGGACCGTGTGGTGCAGATTTATGGCGGGGCGGGCTATCTGGCCGAATATGACGCCGAACGCTTTTTCCGCGATGCGCGCATCTACCGCATCTATGAAGGCACCACGCAGATCCTCCAGTTGCAGATCGCCAAGCATATGCTGCGCGAATGGGCGGCGCAGGGCTGAGGCATGTATAACCTGCTTTCCGGCCTCTCTGTCATAGAGGCCTCCAGCTTTGTCGCTTCTCCCACCGCCGGGCTTTACCTCGCGCAGATGGGCGCAGAAGTGATCCGTGTGGACCAGATTGGCGGCGGACCGGATTTCCGCCGCTGGCCCGTCACGGATGCGAATGACTCGCTCTATTGGGAAAATCTCAACCGCGCGAAGAAGTCGGTCGCGCTCGATCTCGGGTCGGCTGCCGGGCGCGAGCTGTTGCAGGAACTGGTGCGCAAGACGGGCCAGTTCGTGACCAACTTCCCGGCAGAGGGCTTCCTCTCCCACGCCAAATTGTCCGAAGGGCGCGCCGATCTGGTGACGGTTCGTGTGATGGGCTGGGCCGATGGATCGCCCGCGCTCGATTATACGGTGAACAACAGCGTCGGTTATCCGATGATGACGGGCGCGGGGCCGGAACCGGTCAACCATGTGCTGCCCGCCTGGGATTTGCTGACCGGGGCCTATGCCGCCTTCGCCATGCTCGCCGCCATCCAGCGCCGCAGCGTGAGCAGAGAGGGCTGCGAAGTGCGCATCCCGCTCTCCGACGTTGCCATTGGCACGGTCGCCAATCTGGGGGGCATTGCTGAGGTGCTCTATAGCGGCGACAATCGCCCTCGGCTGGGCAATGCGGTTTACGGCCTGTTCGGGCGCGATTTCGTGACGGCGGACGGCGTGCGGACGATGATCGTCGTCGTCACCCCACGCCAATGGGCGAACCTTGTTGCGGCACTCAAGCTGGAGGACGCTGTGGCCGCGCTGGAGGGCGCGCGCGGCGTCAGCTTCGCCAAGGATGATGGCCTGCGCTTCAATCACCGCGATGCGCTCTACCCGCTGTTCGAGGCCGCGATTGCCGCGCGCTCTCATGCGGATCTGGCTGCCGCCTTTGATGCGGGCGGCATCGTCCATTCGGCCTATCGCACGATGAAGGATGCGGTTTCTGATCCCGATCTGGTGGCGAACAACCCGGTCTTTGGTGAGGCCGCCAATCCGTCCGGCTTTGCCTATCCGGCAGCGGGCAGCTTTGCGACTGTGCCGCAGATGGAACGCGGCGCACCGCAATCGGCTCCGGTCAATGGCGGCAACAGCGAAGAGGTGCTGGCCGAACGGCTGGGCCTTTCCAGCGGGCAGATTGCGGCGCTGATCGACGCAGGCACGGTGAAGCAGGGATGAGCGACGCTCTGACCATTGCCGAGCTTTACGCCACTGCCGCGCGCGATGCGGTGCGCGCCCGCGTGGCCGCCACCTCGCTCGATACCGAACAACATGCCGCGCACGGCTTTGCCTGGGTGGAAACGGCGGTAGAGGCGCTGCGGGCGCTCGAAGCCTGGGGTGCGCGGCAAACGGGCGCAGCCGAAGCTCTGATCGTCCAGATCGGCACCGGTGAAACGCTGGCGCAACTCGCCGGCGGTCTGCCGATGGGGCAGAATGAATTTATCCGCCCTGCCGATTTCGGTCTGGAAAGCCATGTGCCCGCCCTGCTGGCTGCGGCCCAAGGCAATACTTCCGAAAACCGGGCCGCACTGGTGACGCTGCTGCGCGATGGCGCTGCGATTTCGGACGCGCTGGATGATGAATTGCTCGATCAGGTGCGCG
>CALMZE010000194.1 GCA_937870585.1 uncultured Sphingomonadales bacterium
AACGGTCCTTCGAGACACCGCTTCGACAAGCTCAGCGGTTCCTCAGGATGAGCGGTTCAAATTGAAGGCTCAATGCTCTAATCCCCCATCGGGCGCGGCAAGAGCAGCGCGAGCAGGATGGCGCGGCTTTCGCCATCGATGATCCCGTCAATCAGTTCGGGGCGAAAGCGCCGCTGGAAGGCGCGGACTGCTGCCTCCTGATCGGTCACATCATAGCCGAAGCGTTCGAGCGCGAGCAGGAAGCTGGCATCGTTCCAGAGTGGATCGACCAGATTCTTGGTCGGGCGCGGCAAGGCGAGCCGGTGCTTGGCGAGCAAGGCCCAAGGGAAAAGCTCCCCCGGATCGGTCTTGCGCGCAGGCGCCACATCCGAATGGCCCACCACATTGCCGCGTGTGATGCGGTGGAGATGGATGATCTTGCGCGAAAGTTTGAGCACCGCTTCAATCTGTGCTTCGGGGAAGGGGCGGTAGCCGAATTCATGCCCCGGATTGACGATCTCTATCCCCACGCTCGCGCTGTTCACATCGGTAATGCCGCGCCAATAGGATTTGCCCGCGTGCCAGGCGCGCTTGTCTTCATCGACCATGCGGATGACCTGCCCATCCTCAGCAACGAGATAATGGGCAGAAACTTTCGCCTCCGCATCGGTCAGCCGGGCAAGCGCGGAGGCCGCATCCAGCATCCCGGTATAATGCAGCACAAGCATGGTCACGGGCAGGCTGCGTTCATCAAAATTGGGGGAGGGGGTTTCAATGATGTGGCTCATGCCTGACCCTCTATTTCACGCGCGTGCGCCGTGCGGATGGTGACGATGGCGACGCCGACCAATACCATGATTCCCCCCACAATCATAACCGGCGTGATGATGGATCCAAACCACCAGGCTGCGGCTGCGACCGATATGACCGGCGTCACCAATGTAAGCGGCACCACGGTGCTGACAGGATGGCGTTGCAGCAGGAAGCTCATCGCGCCTTGGCCCAGCACTGTCGATCCCAGCGCCGAAAACAGGATCCAGCTGAGCGAGGACATCGGCAGATCGGGGATGCCGCGCACAGCCTCCGGCTCCGCTACCCATGCGACGGGCAGCAGGCAAAGCGTGCCGATCAGCCCGATCCACGCATAAATGGTCAGCACCGGAACGCCCTTCAGACGCCTCTGGATCAGCGAACAGACGGCCCACACAACACTGCCTGCCGCTGTGATGGCAATGCCCAGTTCTTCATCGACCGCCGCCGGATCGAAGACCAGCACCACGACCCCGGCAAAAGCGAGCGCCATGCCGATCAGGCGATATTTGTGGATGCGTTCGTCCAGCACCAGCACGGCGAGGATGAGCGAGAAGGGCGCGCCCAGCTGCCCGGCAATGGCGAGCGCGGGCACATTGTCGGAAACAGCCAGAGACCAGTTGACGAAAATGTAGAAGATCGTGCCCGAAAGCAGCCCCAGCCCGATGAGTTCGCGCATCTTGCCCGGTACGACGCGCAGCGCAGGCAGGCAGATCAGCATCACCATGGCCTGCCGCAGCCACGCCGCCGTCATCGGCTGGACCAGATCGACGCCCATTTTGACGGCGATCAGGTTCAGCCCCCACATGAGGTTCATTACGATCACGGCCGAAATGTCTAGGGCACCAAAGGGTTGGTGCGGCTGTGCCTCGGTCACGCGCTCGACAGGGTGGCACCGATCAGCAGTGCGGGTTCGCCAAGCGCAGAGGCCTGAATGCTCCCCCCATGACGGGTGGCGATTTCATGGCCGAGCCATGCGCCCACAGTGCGCGGAGAAATCTCTGTGGCCTTGGCTTGCCCCAGCATGGCGGCGCGAATTTCAGGATCAAGGATCAAGCGCGGCCCTTCGGCCCGGACGACGATTTCAATCCGGTTTCCGGCCTGTTCTGCGCCAACAGTCAATTGGCCCCCGCGCACGAGAGCGTCGCCTGCGATCATCGCCAGATTGAGCATCAGCTTGACGGCGGGCTTGGGCAGAAGTGGCGCTTCAACCATCCAGCCAAGCTGGACGCGACCCGTTGTGCTGAACAGCCCCAGAAGCGCAGCCTTCGCCTCATTGGTATCCACGGCATCGCCATATCCACCGGCGGCCCCGAAGGCGAGGCGGAAGAATTTCAGCTTGTTGGCGGTTGAGGTGGCGCTGTCTGCCAGCAGCCCCATCACCTGCTCACGCATACCGGGGTCTTTTTCATCCGCCAGCAATTCCAGCCCATTGGCCATCGCACCCACCGGGCTCAGCAGATCATGGCACAGGCGTGAACAGAGCAGGGAGGCGAAATCGACAGGATCAAGCGACATGGAGCGTTAACCTTATTCAATGCAGAAACGTCTTTGGCGAAGCCACAGGCGGGATGCAACCGCCAGTTGCGGGGCGGCCCTGCCTTGGTCTAAAGCCGCGATCCTTCACAAACCGCAAATATCGGAACCCGTTGTGTCCACTTTATATGCCCGCTTTGCCGCTCACGTAGATGCGGCGCTCGATGCCCTTGAAGCCGAAGGCGTTCTGGCGCGCGGGCTGGACCGCAAGAATGTGACGGTAGAGCCGCCGCGCGATCCTTCACATGGTGATCTGGCGACCAATGCTGCGATGGTGCTTTCCAAGGGCGCAAAGATGAATCCGCGCGCGCTGGCAGAGGCGATTGTGGCGCAGCTTTCTGCATTGGATGAGGTCGTGTCAGCAGAGATTGCCGGGCCGGGTTTCATCAATATGCGGTTGGCTGAAGCCGCGTGGCGCAGCGAATTGGCGGCAATCCATGGCGGTGGCGGCGATTATGGCAAGTCCACTCTGGGCGCGGGCAAGACTGTGAATGTCGAATATGTCTCGGCCAACCCCACCGGGCCGATGCACATGGGCCATTGCCGGGGTGCGGTGGTGGGTGACGCACTGGCCAGCCTGCTCGCCTTTGCCGGACATGATGTGATCCGCGAATATTATGTGAATGATGCGGGCGGGCAGGTCGATGTGCTCGCGCGTTCGGTGCATCTGCGGTATCGCGAGGCGCTGGGTGAGGCTGTGGGCGAAATCCCCGAAGGCCTGTATCCCGGTGACTATCTGGTTCCCGTCGGGCAGAAACTGGCCGCCGCCCATGGCGATGCGTTTGTCGGTAAACCGGAAAGCGACTGGCTGATCCTGTTCCGCGAAACGGCGGTTGCCGAGATGCTGGTGATGATCAAGGATGACCTCGCCTTGCTCGGCATCCATCACGATGTGTTTGCTTCCGAAGCCGTGGTGCAGGCCGAGAAGAAGCCCGAAGCCGCCGAGGCGTTCCTGCGCGAGCGTGGCCTTGTTTATGATGGCGAGCTTGAAGCGCCCAAGGGTGAGGTCGATCCGGATTGGGAGCCGGTCACGCTGCCACTCTTCCGCTCCACGCAATTTGGCGACGATCAGGATCGCCCGATCCGCAAGAGCAATGGCAGCTGGACCTATTTCGGCGCGGACATGGCCTACCACTTTCAGAAGGCACAAAAGGCCGACGCGCTGATTGACATCTGGGGCGCCGACCATGCAGGCACTGTGAAGCGGATCAAGGCGGCGGTTGAGGCGCTCACCGGCGGTACCAAGCCGTTTGACGTCAAGCTCGTCCAGATGGTGCGGCTGCTGCGCGGCGGCGAGCCCGTCAAAATGTCCAAGCGGGCGGGCAACTTCGTGACATTGGCTGATGTGGTGCGCGAAGTGGGCAAGGATGTCGTCCGCTTCACCATGCTCACGCGCAAGGCCGACGCGCAGATGGATTTCGATTTCGCCAAGGTGGTGGAAGCGAGCAAGGATAATCCGGTATTCTACGTTCAATATGCTCATGCGCGTATCTGTTCACTGCGGCGGCGGATTGGCGAAGCGGGCATGAATGTAGAGGCTGCGCCGAACCCGGACTTGCTCGATGCTGAAGATCTGGAGCTCGCCAAACTGGCAGCGCAATTCCCGCGCATCGTGGAAAGTGCGGCCCTCGCGCGCGAGCCGCACCGCATCGCCTTCTATCTTTATGATCTCGCTGCGGCCTTCCACGCCTTCTGGAATGTGGGGAATGATCGGGTCGATCGAAGAATATTGGTGGTTAATAACGAGGTTTTAACCATATCACGTCTTTATCTCGCGGATGCGATCCGGCAGGTTATTGCAAACGGCCTGTCGATCATGGGGGTCCAGCCCGTCCAGGAGATGTGAGTTATGTCCGACACCGAGTATCAGACCAATCTTGATGATCAGGATCGGCTGCCCTGGCTTGAGGCTGTCGAAAGCGATGATGATCAGGAAGGCATGTCGGCCTCCAAGCTGCTGGGCTTTGTCCTTGCGGCGTTGCTCGCGCTCATGGTGGTGATTGGCGGCGTCTGGTGGCTGCGCAGCCAGAAGGCTCCGGCAGATGGCGATGGCCAGCTGATCACCGCGCAGGAAGGCGATTACAAGGTCAAGGCCAATGATGATGACGGCCTGAAGGTTGAAGGGCAGGGCGATGCCACTTTCGCCGCCTCTGAAGGGGCCGAAGCCAATGGCACGGTTGCTGCCGTTCCGCAGGCTGAAGCGCCTGTGGAAGGCGTGAAGGCTGCTGCGCCTGCTGCTGCGCCCGCCACGGCTGCCAAGCCGGTTGTGACGGCAGCGGTTCCCGCGACGCCTGCTGGCAAGATCACGCCGCCGCCTTCTGCTGTGGGTGGTACACCGATCCAGCTTGGCGCATTCGGTTCACAAGCCTCTGCCGATCAGGCCTGGGCCAAACTCGCCGCACGCCACAAGGTCCTGGCCGGCATGGCCAAGACGGTTGAAGCGGGTCAGTCGGGCGGCAAGACCGTGTATCGCCTCCGCGCCAGTGCGTCGTCTCCGGCGGCAGCGGCTTCGGCGTGCAGCGCGATCAAGGCTTCGGGCGGCTCCTGCCTGCTGCCGTAACGGCGCGCCATTGGTTCAAACAAAAAGGCCCCGGATGCGAATCCGGGGCCTTTGTTGTTGAAGACGTCAGGCCTCTGACCTCACCCCGTTCATCCTGAGTAGGGACTGAGCTTGTCGAAGGCCCGTATCGAAGGACGCTGCCAAGTCTACAGCATATCCTTCGATACACCGTTTCGACAAGCTCAACGGCTACTCAGGACGAGCGGAGTGACGTCATCAAAGCCACCGCCGTCAAACGTCCGTAAACACTGGCTTCCGGCGTTCCATCTCCGCCATCACCGATTCCCGCTGGTTGGGCGTCCCCATGATGAGGATCTGCTCTTCACTCTCGGCGAGCAGAACAGCCGCGTCGTCAGCGTGGGCGGTCAGATTGGCGATGCGCTTGGAAGCGCGGATGGCGTGCGGGTTCTTGTTGGCGATGACCTTGGCCAGCTCCATCGCGTGCTGATAGGGCACGTCAGAGAGATGCGTCGCAAAGCCCAGACGCGCGGCTTCGGTGCCGTTAAACTCGCGGTTGGTGTAGGTATATTCGCGCAGCACATCGTCGCGCACCATCGTCCGCCACAGCGCAAAACCCGCCATGTCGGGCACCAGACCCCATTTCAGCTCCATGATCGCGCAACGCGTATCCGGGTGGATGATGCGAATGTCTGCGCCCGAAAAGATTTGGAAGCCGCCGCCAAAGGCCACGCCGTGCGCGGCGGCAATCACCGGCACAGGCAGCTCACGCCAGCCCCAGGCGACATGCTGGGCAGAATTGGCCTTGCCATGGCTGCGCGCAGCAAGATCATTGCCTGACGAGCTCTTGCCCGGCTCTGTAGGGGAGCCGCCCGACTTCATAGCAGTCAGATCCAGTCCGGCGCAGAAGGCGCGGCCTTCGCCTGAGAGCACGACGACGCGCAGGCCCTTGGTCTGCCCCAGCTCGGCAATCGCTTCATTGATGCCAGAGAACATCGCGGGGTCGAGCGCGTTCATCTTGTCGGTGCGGATCAGGCGGACATCGGCAATGCCGTCTTCCAGCATGGTGATCGAAACGCGGTCTTTCATGGGAGTTTTCCTTTCAGTGCAAATTCTACGAGTGGCAACTGATCGTTGCCGAAATACAGATCGTCTCCATCAACGAAGATGGAGGGTGAGCCAAAGCCGCCGCGGGCAATGACTTCATCGGTGTTGGCGCGCAGCTTGGCCTTGTTCGCATCCGTCGTGGAGGCTTCACGCAGCGCCGCCCCATCAAGACCGACACCGTTGGCCGCTGCGACCAGAACCTCCGGATCGTCCAGATTTTCCGCGCGCAGGAAATAGGCCTCAAAGGCTGCCGTGGCGAAGGCATGGAGTGCGACCTGTTCGTCTTCCAGCACACAGGCCATGCGCATTGCGTTGACGCTCTTCGCTGGATGATAAGGGGAGGGGAAGTTGAGACTGAGGCCGCTCCACGCGGCCCAATCCTTCAGCACCTTGCCCGAATGGATGAAGCGCGGGGATGTGGCATTGTCGCGCGCGGCATAGAGGGCGGGGTTCACGGCATTGAACACGCCGCCCACCAGAAACGGCCGCCATTTGATGCCTGCATCCACGCACGCGCTGCGCGTCTGGATGTTGGTGAAGGCCAGATAGGTCCAGGGGCTGGAAAGGTCGAAGAAGAACTCAATGCGGGGTTCAGCCATGACTCAATCCACCAGCGCATCAATGGCGCGCGCCATGCCGACATCGCGACGTGAGAGCCCGCTGGCATCATGCGTGGTGAGGAGAATATCCACCCGGTTCCACACATTCGACCATTCGGGGTGATGATCGCGCACTTCAGCGAGCAAGGCGACGCGCGTCATGAAGGCAAAGGCTTCTGAAAAGTCCTTGAACAGGAATTGCCGGGTGATGGCGTCACGCGCATCGTCATAATCCCATTCGCCCAGCTCATCGAGCGCGGCAGCCCGCTCTTCGCTGGTCAGTTGTTCGATCATCGCCTTGCCTCTCCGTGTTTCTGCTCTATGTCAGCCAAATGACAGGGGCTGGTCAACTGGTGTTGCGCAATTGTGCGCTGGATCGCGGAGGACGGCGGCTGTTTTCTGGCTTGTCGCTGACGCTTGACGCAGGGGAAGCGGCGCTGGTGACGGGGCCGAACGGCGCTGGAAAGTCGAGCCTGACACGGATGATCGCAGGACTATTGCCCGTTGCCGAAGGGCAGATGAGCGTGAAGGGCCGCCTTGCGCTCAGCAACGAGTCGCTTGCGCTCGACGCTAGCGAGACGCTGGGTGACGCTCTGGCCTACTGGGCCGGGCTGGACGGGCATGGGTTTGAGGCGGTCAACGCCGCGCTGGAGATGCTCGCAATTCCCCATCTTGCGCCGGTGCCTGTGCGGATGCTCTCAACAGGCCAGCGCAAGCGGGCCAGCCTCGCCCGGGTTCTGGCGTCTGGCGCAGAGATTTGGCTGCTGGATGAACCGGCCAATGGGCTGGACAAGGCGTCCATCCCGCTTCTGGAAGCTGCTATGGCAACGCACCGAGCTGCGGGGGGCATTGTCGTCGCCGTCTCGCACCAGCCGCTCGCCCTTCCCGGCGCGCAGGCTGTAAGGATTGGCGCATGAGCCCGTTCTGGTCTCTCGTGCAACGTGATCTGCGGTTGGCGTGGAGCGGCGGCCTGTGGCTGCCTCTCGCCTTCTTTCTGCTGGTGGCGGTCTTGTATCCGTTCGGCGTGGGACCAGATGCGAAGCTGCTCGCGCGCACGGGGGGCGGTGTGCTGTGGGTGGCGGCGCTGCTGGCGGCGTTGCTCCCGGTCGATCGGCTGATCCAGCCCGATGCGGAACAGGGTGTGCTCGATCAGCTAGCGGTGCGCGGCATCAGCGATGAGACGGTGGCCAGCGCCAAGCTGGTGGCCCATTGGCTGAGTTTCGCGCCGCCGCTGATGCTCGCAGCGATCCCGGCGGCTGCGCTGGTGCGGATTGATGGCGAAACCTTGTGGCGGTTGGAGGCCGGTCTTGCCCTCGGCACGCCCGCGCTCGCGGCCTTGGGGTTGCTCGTGGCCAGCCTCACCGCCGGATTGCCCCGCGCCGGGGCGCTGGCGGGGTTGCTAATGCTGCCGCTCGCTGTTCCCGTGCTGATCTTTGGCGCGGGCAGCCTGAGCGCGGGAAGCGGAGCCGCCATCAAGCTCCTTGCGGCCTCATCACTGTTTATTGCGGCGCTGACACCCTTCGCTGTGGGCGCCGCGATCCGGGCAATGCGGCGTTAGGCTCTTACAGCCAGCGCCACAGGCCTGCGACGGGCTGGCCCAGCAGCGGGTGCGCCCAGCTGGCGACCAGCCAGAGCAGGGTGCCGATCAGCATTGTTGTCCGTCCCGGCCAGGCAGCGGCCCAACTGATCCGGCCCGAGAGTTGCCCGCCAAAGGGCACAAAGCTGGTGCGAGAGACCCAGCCCTGCCAGGCATCACCCATCAATACGGCCTTCTTTCGGTCTTGCCCCCATGAACCAGCGAGCGCGAGGAAGGCCATGGCCGCTGTCAGCGCGTAGACACGCGGGGTGGGGCTGGCGAGCGCGTGGGTAATCGCCCAGAAGGCAAAGCCCCACATCATCGGATGGCGCGTGATGGCGAACACGCCGCGCGCAGGGGCTGCGGCCAGCTTGTCCGCACCGGGGGCTGGCAGCGCGGGATTGCCCATCAGCGAACCGGCAAACAGGATTGAACCAATCAGCATGGAAACGCTTGCGATCCACCAGATCAGATCGCCTGCCATAAACTGGGGGGGAGCAGGGGGCACGGCGCGAAAGGCGAAAATGACCCAGACGAAGGTCGCGATCGAAACCAGCGAATAGACCACTTGAAAGCCCTTTTCGCCCAAGGCAGATGCCATCGGCGTTCTCAGCGGATGCGACATGAGAAAATGCGTGCCGACAAAGGCGGCCAGTGCGAGCCACAAAGTGTTCATGAACAGTCTCCCCTCATTGGCCTGACAAAATCAGGCGCGGGGAGAGTGCCTCAAAAGGCGACGAAGCGCAAAGCGCAAATGAGGCGCAAATCACTCCTGCGTCGCGGAGACCTTTTCCACCCATTCGGGGAAGAAGGAGGGTTCACGCGCGGACCATCCCGGCGCGGTCGCAGCGGCTTCGCTGATCGACTGGAGCAGCATCCGGCGGCGGCAGGGGTGCAGATCGGGCAGCGCCGCTGCGCCGCAAAATGCAGCAGGCAGCCACGGGCGGGCGGTTGCACCCAGCAGGCGTTCATAGAGAAAGCGGAAGGCCCCGAAACCATCGATCCGCTCCTGACCCAGATCAAAGGCCGCAAGGGCAGAAAGCGGGCCGAGAAAGCCGGGTAATCCTTCCAGCCCGCAATGATCAGGAATGACAGACCGAATCGCCGGCAATGTTGCATAGAGGCGTGATTGTGCGACGATGCTTGCTGCCTCGCGCTTGTCACGAGACCAGAGCTGAATCGCATCGGTGCGATGATAGGCCACATCGAGCGAGCGGCGGATGTAACGCTGCGCCGCCGCTGAAAAGCTCGCAAATTCGCGGAGTTCGGCCAGAGTGACCGTCCCTTCGCCTGCTGTGCCCGCACTGGCCATATCATGTCCCCTGATGCTGGTTCCGATGCGATGATGCGCCCTTCATGGTTAACAGGACGTAAATCGGCTGTTCGACGGGCGGCAAGCAATGTTCGACCAAATGCTGCATCCGATTTGCGTGGGGCCTGTGCCGGGGATAGGACATAGGCATGACTATGGCCCTTTCCCTGCTGCGACCCTCTGCGAACGGTCCCAAGCCGGTTTCGCCGCTGACCATTTTGGCGACGATCTTCGGCTTCTGGTTGTTCTACGCGATCCTGGTGACGTTGCGCGCGCATCTGATCGATTTTCCGGGGCAGGATGAGATGGCGTGGCGGCGCGCGCTCGTGACGGCAGCGGGCATGATCATCACCGTGGCCTTATGGCGCGCAATGGTGCCCTTTGATCGCAAGCCGCTGTGGGTGCGGATCGTCCTGGCTGCCGTTCTGGCGGTGCCTGCGGCTTATGCCATTGCCTGGGTCAATTATTACGTCTTCTACCAGATGGACCAGAACATGCTGGCCGATCTGAAGGAGATGCGCGATTCAGGCGGGCCGGATGGCTTTGCCGCGCAACTGCTGGAAATGGCGATGAGCCGCTATTTCTTCCTGATCGCCTGGTGCGGGATGTACATCGCGCTGGGATATGCCGGGGACGTGCAGCGGGCAGAGCGGCAAGCGGCGGAATTTGGCCGGGCGGCCCAGCTCGCGGAACTGAGGGCGCTGCGCTATCAGGTCAATCCGCACTTCCTTTTCAACGCCCTAAATTCGCTGAGCGCGCTGGTGATGGCGGACCGCAAGGCGCAGGCTGAAACCTTCATCATGAATCTGGCGAGCTTCTACCGCGCCTCTCTGGCCGGAGACGTGACCGATGATGTGCCGCTGCGCGACGAACTGGCCATCCAGCGGCTCTATCTCGATATTGAAGGCACCCGCTTTTCGGATCGGCTGACCACTACTTTCGATATTCCCGATGCGTTGCAGGACCGGATGGTGCCCGGCATGATCCTGCAACCCCTGATCGAAAACGCGATCAAACATGGCGTATCGCGCACGTCCGCGCCTGTCACGATCTCAGTACAGGCGCGGAGCCGGGATGGATTTCTGGCATTGAGCGTGTGCGACACCGCGCCTCCCGGAAAGGCAGGCGGCCATGGCGGCGGGGCAGGGATCGGCCTTGCCAATGTGCGTGACAGGCTGATGGCGCGCTATGGCGGTCGCGCCTCGATTGCCGTCTCGCCCGAAAGTGCGAGCGGCTATTGTGTGACGCTGCTGTTGCCGGAGCCGAATGATGAGCAATGAAGCCAGTCCGGCGCTGCGGACGTTGATTGTGGATGATGAACCGCTCGCAGTCGAGCGGATGATGACGCTCTGTCAGGCGCTTGATGGCGTGGCCGTGGTCGGCACGGCCACCAATGGGCGCACGGCAGCGGAGCTTGTGACGGCGCTTCGCCCAGACCTGATGCTGCTCGATATTGCGATGCCCGAAATGGACGGCATGAGTCTCGCTCACCAGGTTGCCGCTATGCCCGGCAAACGCCCCGCCATCATCTTCGTTACGGCGTTTGATGCCTTTGCTGTGGAGGCATTTGATCTGCCTGCTGCGGACTATCTTTTGAAACCCGTTGCCGCCGAACGGCTGGCACGTGCGATTGGGCGTGTGCAGGCGAGCCGGTCTGTTGTGACTGCGCCAGCGCAATCGGTTCAGCCGGATCTAGCATCGGCCTATGCCGAAGAATTCTGGGTGCCGCACAAGTCTGAACTGGTACGGATCGCGGCTGCGGACATCGACCGGGTGGATGCTGAGCGGGATTATATGCGGCTGCATGTTGGCGCGCGCAGCTTTCTGATCCACCAGACGATTGCGACGCTGGAAGCGCGGCTCGATCCGGCGCGATTCATCCGCTTGCACCGGTCAACCATCGTTCGGCGGGACCGCATTACCGGCTTTGGCCATGATCGCGCCGGGGCCTGGCACGCTGTCCTGCTGGATGGTGAGCAGGTCCGCATCGGGCGGACCTATCAGGCGGCTGCCAAGGCCATGGCGGGCAAGTTGCGCGGGTAATCGTCAACAAAATTGCCGAAAATCGCGCAGATTGGCTGTCTGTTGCAAAATTGTATCAGTGCGGCGGGAATCAGACGGCCTCGGACGCTCCCGGCTGGTGTCGCCTATGAACAATGTTAGAAGCGCTGGGTTCCGAAGTAAGAGGAGAGGCTTCCGATGAAGAAATCAATTTTGTTGCTGTCTGTCGCCGCGAGCGCATTTGCCACGCCGGCATGGTCTCAGCAAAGCACGGGCGAAGAAGCCGATACCGGCGAAATTATCGTCACTGCAACCCGCCGTGAAGAATCGGTCGCAGACATTCCGCTCGCCGTCTCCGCCGTGGGTGGAGAGTTGATGAAGAATTCGGGTGCGACTGACATTCGCCAACTGACCCAGCTTGCGCCGTCACTGATGGTGTCCTCCACTGGCACCGAAGCCAATGGTTCGGCCCGTATTCGCGGCATCGGCACCGTGGGCGATAACCCCGGCCTCGAAAGCTCGGTCGCGGTGTTTATCGACGGCGTGTATCGTTCGCGTTCGGGCGTCGGCCTTAACGAACTGGGCGAAGTGGAGCGCGTTGAAGTGCTGCGCGGCCCGCAGGGCACGCTGTTTGGCCGCAACGCCTCTGCCGGCCTGATCCACGTCATCAGCAAGAAGCCGAGCTTCGACTTCGGTGCCAGCGGTGAAGCCACCTATGGCAATTTTGACGGCCTGCGCCTTCAGGCTGGCGTGACCGGCCCGATTTCAGACACGATTGCTGCGCGCCTTGAAGGCGTGTTTGCCAAGCGTGACGGCTTTGTGAAGCTGGTCGATCCCGCAGGAGTCGATACCGGCGCGCGCACCAATGATCGCGACCGTTTCTTCGTGAAGGGCCAGCTGCTCTTCAAGCCGACCGACACGATCGATTTTCGCATTATCGCGGACTATACCAAACGCGATGAATCCTGCTGCTCGGGCCATTACTACTCGGTCAATGAAACCTTTGATCCAACGCCGGGGGCCACAACGCCGGGCGATTATTCGATCCGTGCCAACAATCGCGTGGTCGACATTATCCGCAGCATGGGTGGACGTGTGGACACCAACGCCTTTGCCCGCGAAGTCTCGATCACGCCGGGTCGCACGCTCGCGGGCCATATGCGCGATTACGGGATTTCGGGCGAACTCAACTGGGATCTGGGCGGTGCCAAGCTGACCTCCATCACCGCCTATCGCAATTACAAGTCGAGCCAGGCGGACGACGTGGACTATTCCACGCTCGATCTTCTCTATCGCAACGATGATGGCAGCAGCTTCCGCCAGTTCAAGAATTTGACGCAGGAGCTTCGGATTCAGGGTTCTGCGTTTGAGGACAAGCTCGACTGGCTGGTAGGGGCCTATTATTCAAACGAAAAGCTGGGCCTACAGGATAATCTCCAGTTCGGTGCCGATTACGGCCAGTTCCTCGCGTGCCGCGTCGCCGCGTCGGTCAGCCCGTCTGCTGCGATCCGCGATCCGGATCGGGATGGCGATGGCTGCCTGAACGCAACGGGCCGTGCGACGATTCTGGGCGCATTCTCTGGCGCGAACGCAGCGGGCGGCACCGATGGCGCGCAGCTGATTGCGGCCATGGAACGTCTTGGCTCGCTGGCTCCGGTGACGACCGCCAATTCGCGCTTCGATCACAAGAGCCGCAACTATGCGTTCTTCACGCACAACATGTTCCACGTCACGGATCGTCTGACGCTGACGGTTGGCGCGCGCTATACCAATGAGCGCAAGTCGATCACCGGCAACTTCAACGTCGTCAATCCGGGCTGCGATGCGCAGCGCACGTCAGCCGGTGCAGCCGCAGCGGGTGCGACCAGTGCGACGGCGCGAGCGCTGATCGGTGCGACCACGACCTTTGCTTGCCTGTTCAACACCAGCTCTCAGCTCTCGACGCTGAATCTGGCCGATTCGACCAAGGATAGCGAGATCACTGGCACGGCGGTCGTTTCCTATAAGCCGATCGATGATCTGATGGTCTATGGCAGCTTCTCTAAGGGCTATAAGGCAGGCGGTTACAATCTGGACCGTTCGGCGTTGGGCAATCCTGCCGCTCCGGCTAACAACGCTCAGGTCGCGAACCTCCGCTTTGGTGCGGAAAAGGTGGACGCCTATGAAATTGGCTTCAAATATGACGGGCGCAAGTTCAACCTGAACGTCGCGGCTTTCTATCAGAAGTTCAGCAACTTCCAGCTCAACACCTTCAACGGCCTGTTCTTCCTGGTGCAGAACGTGAATGGCTGTTCGGCTCTGGTAGGCGGCAGCACGGCGGATGAAGACGCTTCTGCGGCGACGGGCACCTGCGCGGCTGGCGATGTGACGCCGGGCGTGACGTCCAAGGGTGTTGAAGCCGAAGCGACGCTCTATCCTGTGCGCAATCTCGCTCTGGGTGCGGGCTTCACCTATCTGAAGGCCAAGTATAAGGCCGATCTGGTCGGCACGGCAGACGGCGCTTCGCCGCTCGCGCCCGAACTGTTCCAGCTGCCGGGCAACCCCACCTCGTTCGCGCCGACCTATTCGGTCACCGGCTCGATCAGCTGGACCCCGCCGATTGGAGACAGCGGCCTGTCCGGCCTTGTCTATTTCGACACCCGCATGATTTCCGATCACAACACGGGCTCTGACCGCTTCCCGGAAAAGGTTCAGGATGGCTATGCGCTGGTGAACGGCCGCGTTGGCGTGCGTGGTGCCGAACAGAAATGGGCGCTCGAATTCTGGGTGCAGAACCTGTTCAAGGCCAATTATCAACAAGTGGCGTTCAACACGCCGCTTCAGGCCGCGGGTTCGGGTTCATTTGCGCATCAGCAGGAACTGGGCACCGCAACCTCCTATTCGTCGCAGCTCTTCTCGGCCTTCCTGGGCGAGCCGCGCACATGGGGCGTAACGGCACGCTTCAAGTTCTGATCTTACCGATCAGCGTTGAACATGGAAATGGCGGGCCTTCAGGTCCGCCATTTTCGTTTGGGGGGGGAGCACCGCAGCGCAAAGCCACAGCTTGAGCGGTGCCCATTACGTTATTCCCGCGGAGGCGGGAATCCACGACCCCCCTGTTTCAACGTAGTGAAAATCCGATCAGCATCGTGATCATGGTTTCCCGCCTGCGCGGGAATGACGGGCGTTGATCCAACCGATGTTCTTGGAGCAATGCGGGTTCAATCTATACCGCTCGTCCTGAGCAACGTCGATGGGCTCAGCCCCTCCTCACCATGAGCGGGTTGATCCACATTTTCTTTGTTTTTTTCCTCCACCGCGCTTTCCCTCGCGGGGGTTTCCCCCCCTTTTTCTCCTTTTCCCCCTACGCCCCGCCCCAACCCGCCTCGCCCGCCGCCCGTGCTCGCTCAACCAGCGTCGCTTCGGCTTCGGGCAGCGTCCGATAGGCCACCACCAGCAGGATCAGCGAAATCGGGGCCACGGCGAGCACAGAAAGCATCCCCGTCGCCAGATCGCCCGTCATCTTGGAGACAAGCCCCGCCATATATGGCCCGAGCGACAGGCCCACGAGCGCGGTGCCCAGAAAGAATGTGGCGGTTGCTGCGCCGCGCCTCCGGGGGGGGGGGGAGGGGTCGATAGGCAATTCCCGGGGGGCCGCTGGGTCAAGCTGGGCGAGGGGGGGGGGGTCCCGGCCCCCCCGCCGCCATGCATCTGCACCAGGCTGGGGGTGTGGTCCCTC
>CALMZE010000195.1 GCA_937870585.1 uncultured Sphingomonadales bacterium
CATGGTCCATATCGCCGCCGCCAAATACTGGCTCAAATTTGTCCACGCCGCCTAGTGTGTAATTACTGATACCATAAAGTCAAACAGTGCGCAAATGATTCATTAATGTGAACCCATGCACCGCCCACTCCACCTCCCCGCCCGACCATCAGAACCCGTTGGTATCATGGGCAGCCGGGTAGCGAGGCGGGGTGTCATATGATGTTTCGGTGATGTGAACCCTTTGCCGTCCTTGCGAAGAGCCAAAGGCGACGTGCCGATCCGGAATGCTGCAGAATTTCAACGTTTTCCAGATCGCCGTGCTTGGCTCACAATGACGTTTCGCGGTCAATGGAGGTGCCCGCCCGATTCACGCCGACAGCTTCTGCGTCACGCCATCTCACGCAAAAAAATGGCGGCCCGAAAGCCGCCATTTCAATCTCTTGCGAAGAACCCGATCCTACGGGCTCGTCGAGTTGCCATTGCCGTTGGACGCGACAACGATCCCACCGATAACAGCGAGCAATGCACCGCCAGCAATGACTGCGCCTGGGACAGCTTTATTTGACTTCTTCGCCGAAACCGGAGCCGCAACGCGCGCGGAGCTCACCGTCAGCTTTTTGGCCGGAGCGGCCGAAGCAGCCATGGGTGCGCTGACAAAAGCCAGAGCGGCGGCAGCCACAAGAGTTTTCTTAAGAACCGACATTGAGACAGTCTCCTTTCGCGTGAGATCGGTTGTACCTGACTTCTTATGGCATAAAGTCAAACGGTGCGCAAATGGTTAAATGCAGGCCCGCTATCAATTGAGCGCCAGATTCAATCGGCTTATCCCAAGATTCCCTAGAAAACGTCGGTTTCATGAGGGTTGCCCCACTTTAGTAGCCACGCTAGAATCGCCAAATGACGGAAATTGCAATTTTGGCGGGCGGCTGCTTCTGGTGCGTCGAAGCGGTATTTCAATCGCTGCAAGGTATTGAAACTATAGAAAGTGGCTATTTGGGCGGTCATGTAGACCAACCCAACTATCGACAAGTCTGCTCAGGAAACACTGGCCATGCCGAAGCGATTCGAATCGGGTTTGATCCCGCGCGAATCGGCTATGGAGATCTGCTCGATGTCTTTTTCGCCACGCATGATCCGACCCAGCTGAACCGGCAGGGCAACGATATCGGGACTCAATATCGATCCGCAATCTTCCCACTGTCCCCTGAGCAACGTGCCGAAGCGCGCGCGGCGATGGCGCGCGCAGCCGAATCATGGCCAGCGCCGATTGTCACAACGCTTGAAGAGCCGACTCAGTGGTGGCCCGCTGAGGATTATCACCAGCGTTACTGGGATGGGGAGGGACAATCCAACCCCTATTGCCTGGCTGTCATTCCACCCAAACTGGCCAAGTTGCGCAAATCCTTTGCAGACCGTCTGCAAGGCTGACCCAATTCGCGCACGCAGCTTTACTTCGCCCTGCGGGCCTCCGCGATAGCGGCTTTGAGTTCGTCATAGCCCACGGCACCGTTGATCACCGATTCGCCCACAATCCAGCTTGGCGTGCCGGAAAGTGCCAATGAGCGTTGCAGCGCGAGGTTGTTGTTGATCTCCGCACGCACGTCACTCGCATTGGCAGAGCCCTCTACCTTGGCCGGATCCTGTCCGGCTGCGCGCAACGCTTGTTCTACAGTGGCAGCCGAGGGTCGCCCAGCAGCCCACATGGCCTTGTGGAACGCAGCATAGGCCGGCGCACCCTGCTTGGCGACTGCGAGGCTGATCAACGCCGCCTTCTGGCTGTCTTCGCCCAGAATCGGCAGTTCGCGATACACCACGCGCAGCTTCGGGTCTTCAGCCAGCAGTTTGTCAATGTCCGGGCGCGCCGCGCGGCAATAACCGCAACTATAGTCAAAGAACTCGACCAGCGTCACATCCGCGTCTGCCGCGCCTTCCCATGCGCCTGCAAAAGCAGCTTCCAGCTTTGCCCGGTTACCACTCACCTGCTTGGCCGCTTCACGCTTTTCCAGATTCTGCATGGCCTCGGGCAGGATTTCGGGATGGGTGAGGATATATTCGCGTACAATCGCTTCAATCGCCGCACGGTCAGTTGTGCTGACCGCCGTGCCCGTCACGGCACCGCTCTGAGTGGCCAGCAGCGTGCCGCCCACACCGGCGGCCAAGGCCAAAGCTGCAATCATCCCCGTTTTTGCCCCCTCACTCATTTCTTTTTCCGATCCTTGCGGTCGCCCAGCTCATTATCGGCCACCATGGCGATGTCTGCCGCGCGAATCCAGTCCGGCGTGCCTTCCTTGATCCCGGCCATGGCGGTACGCGCACTGGCCCGGGCAAGCGGCATCCGCCCTTCGAGTAAATGCTGCTCCGCTGATGCCAGCGCTGCCCGCGCGGTATCCCCTTGCCGCGAATAAACGACGCCAAGTTGATACCAAGCGAACGGATTTTCATTATCCTTGTTGACCGCCGCCTTCAGAACGCGCTCAGCTTCCGCCAGATTGGCGTGTTCATCCGCCTCAATCAGCGCATGGCCGAAAGTGGCCGCGATCAGCGGCTGTGCGCCGGTTTTCTCCACCGCTTCGCGCAACATGGGGAGCGCCTCTTTGGGGCGGCCTGATTCGAGCAGGATTTGCCCCTTCAGTTCCAGAAAATAGGGATCGTGCGGCAAGGCCTTGATAAGGGCATCGGCCTCGTCCAGCGCCGCCTGCGGATAAGATGTGCGGTGCCAGGCATAAGCGCGGGCATAGAGCGCCGGAATTGATCTGTTGGTGACTGGATAATCAATCAGCGCCTGTTTAGGATCAATATAGCCCTTCAGCTTGGCCTTGACCCGCTGAAAGCGCGCTTCGAGCGCTGGATCGGTGGGGCGGTCCCACGCCTGATCGATCTTGTAGCGATCTTCAAGCACCGCAATCCGCTCCCCGGTGAGTGGATGGGTGCGGGCGTAACTGTCTTCCTGCGGAATGGAATAACGGAATTCGAGGTTCTGGAGCTTCTTGAAGAAGGCGACAGAGCCGCGACCGCTGATCCCCGACTTGGCTAGGTAAGACGCCCCGGCCTGATCCGCACTCGATTCCTGCGTACGGTTGAAGGCGAGGAACTTGCCCATCGCTGCCTGCTGGCCCGCCGCCATGATGCCAGCGCCCGCTTCCCCGGCCCCGGCTGCCATCGCCGCAACGCCGATCAGCAGCGAAAGAATGGTAATGCCGGTGGCCGCCTTCATACCCTCGCTCGACCGGATGACGTGCCCGCCCGCAATATGGCCGAGCTCATGCGCGATCACGCCCTGCACTTCATTGGCGTTGGATGCAGAGGCAATAAGGCCGCTATGGATGAATACGATCTGCCCGCCCGCCACAAAGGCGTTGATGTCCTTATCCTGGATCAGGATGATCTGAACATCGCGCGGGCGCAGTCCGGCAGCAGCAATCAGGGGTGCCGCCATTTCGGCGAACACCGCTTCGGTTTCCGCGTCGCGCAGAATTGATTGCGCCAGCGCAGGCTGGACGATGAGGCACAGGGACAGGAGCACAGCGACGAGGCGCGCACCCCATTGGCGAAGCGGAAGCGAAGGGACAGCCATCCGGCCCCTGTTCAGCCCAAATGTCTGAACAGGGGATGAAGCCGGACGGGCTGCCTCATGCAGATCAGGCCCCGAAGGTCCGCTGCCACCAGCCACGACGCGGCGGTTCTGCTGGGGCATCGGGATCGCTCGGCGCGGCCTCTGACGCTTCGACAGACGCGTCGACCGGAGCCACTGGCGCAGGCGCAGCAGGTTCGACGGCTGCAACAGATTCAGGAGACTCGGGCCCAGCCTCAGTCCCTTCGGCAACCGCATCCACTTTCTTCTTTCGGGTGCGCTTGGGCTTGGCAGGCGCTTCGTCCGCAGCCGGAGGCTCCGCATCGGCGGGTGCAGCCTCTGCTTCAACATCGGCCTTTTTCTTGCGTGTGCGCTTCGGCTTGGCCGGTGCATCTTCCGCTACAGCCTCTGCCGGAGCGGGTTCAGCCGGAGCCACTTCAGCTGGTGCGGCCTCAGCCTCAGCATCAGCCTTCTTGCGGCGCGTGCGCTTGGGCTTGGCGGGTGCGTCTTCAGTCACTCCACCTTCCGGCGCGGCTTCTACAGCGGCTTCCGCGTCCGCAGGGGCGGCTTCGGCTTCGGCTTCGCCCTCACCTTCAGCTTCACTGCCTTCAGCCACGACGCCTTCACCGCGGTTGCGACGACCGCCACGGCGACCGCGGCGACTGCGGCGACGGGGTTCGCCCTCTTCCTCGCCTTCGGCACGGGGCGCGTCTTCGCCAGCTTCAGCGGCCTCGCTCTCTTCAGCGTCTACAGCCTCTCCAGACTGGTTTCCGCCCGCCTCTTCGCCACCCCGGCGGTTGCGCCGCCCCCGACGGCGACGCGAGCGTTTGCGACGACCGCCTTCGCCTTCCTCGCGCGCCTCTTCACCCGCCTGATCTTCGGCTTCTTCTTCGTCCGCATCATCCTCGATCGCGGCGACATCATCATCATCGTCAAGAATGATCGGCTCAAACTTGGGCCGGTTGAGCGGCGGCGGGCCGGACGATTCAACACTCATCCGCGCGCCTTCAGTCTCGCCATCGGGCACGATGTCGATCAGGACGCCATAGCGATCCTCGATCTCGTTCAGCTCCGCACGCTTGCGGTTGAGCACATAAATCGCCGCTTCCTGGCTGGCGCGCAGCGTAAGCCGCGTGCCATTGCCGCGTGCAGCCTCTTCTTCAAGCAGGCGCAGCGCGGAGAGGGCGGAGGAGGAGGCGGTTCGCACCAGCCCCGTGCCTTCGCAATGCGGGCATTCGCGCGTGGAGGCTTCCAGCACGCCCGTGCGCAGGCGCTGGCGGCTCATCTCCATCAAACCGAACGACGAAATCCGACCGACCTGAATACGCGCGCGATCATTGGCGAGCGCCGACTTCATGGCCTTTTCGACCTTCCTGACGTTGGAGCCATGCTCCATGTCGATAAAGTCAATCACGACCAGCCCGGCCATATCGCGCAGGCGCAGCTGGCGGGCAATTTCGTCTGCCGCTTCCAGATTGGTGGCAATGGCAGTCTGTTCGATGCCATATTCGCGCGTCGAACGGCCCGAGTTGATGTCGATCGAAACCAACGCTTCAGTCGGGTTGATGACAATGTAACCACCCGATTTGAGCTGCACGACCGGATTATACATCGCGGCCAGCTGATCCTCGACGCCGTAGCGCTGGTAGAGCGACACCACATCCGCATAGGGCTTCACCCGCTTGGCGTGGCTCGGCATCAGCAGCTTCATATAGTCGCGCGCGGCCTTGTACCCGGCCTCGCCCTCGACCACGACCTCGTCAATGTCCTTGTTGTAAATGTCGCGAATGGCGCGCTTGATCAGATCGCTGTCATTGTGGATCAGCGCGGGCGCGACCGATTTCAGCGTATTCTCACGGATGCCATCCCACAGCCGTGCCAGATAATCGAAATCGCGCTTGATCTCGGTCTTGGTGCGCTGGAGGCCTGCCGTACGGACGATGCAGCCCATTGATGAGGGCAGGTTCATGTCCGACAGGATCGACTTCAACCGCTTGCGGTCTGCCACATTCGAAATCTTGCGGCTGATGCCACCACCATGCGTGGAATTGGGCATGAGCACGCAATAGCGGCCTGCAAGGCTGAGATAGGTGGTCAACGCCGCACCCTTGTTGCCGCGCTCTTCCTTCACCACTTGCACCAGCAGCACCTGCCGCCGGTGGATCACATCCTGAATCTTGTAGCGACGGCGCAACGAGGTGCGCTTGGCGCGGAATTCGCGCGCAGAACCATGTTCGTCATGGCCATGATCGCCGCCAACGTCTTCTGACTTGGGGGCCTCTTCCTCCTCGGAGGGCTCCATGTCCGAATCGGGGCGGTCATGATCCTGCCCATCATCGTCATGATGGCCATCAACCGGCTCCAGATCATTCTCATCGTCGCGGCGGCGCGCTTCTTCAGCAGCGTGTTCTGCCTCTTCGCGCAGCAGGGCTTCGCGATCTTCCTTGGGGATCTGGTAATAATCGGGATGAATTTCGCTGAACGCCAGAAAGCCATGGCGGTTCCCGCCATAATCGACAAACGCCGCCTGCAGCGAGGGTTCAACCCGCGTTACTTTGGCCAGATAGATATTGCCTTTGAGCTGCTTGTGCTCGGCCGATTCGAAGTCAAATTCCTCGATCCGGTGTCCCTTGATCACCGCAACCCGGGTTTCCTCCCGGTGGCGGGCGTCGATCAGCATACGCATTGTCATGTAAAAGTCTCCGTCTGCGCGCCTGTGCAGACCCGAAGGTCGCGCGCGCATGATGAACCCGCGTCGGGCCGGGCGGAGCGATCCGTCCGGCGCGCGGGATATGGTGGGATGAAAGTGCCGCTGCCGCCGTTTCACTCCGGGCCAAATCGGCTCCGGAAAGGCCCGATCCCGCGTGCGAGGCCGCAAAGGCGGCTCCAGACGGGAAGGGGGGGAAGTGAATCATGCGGCTTCAACCTGTTGCGCCCGTGCAGAAATCCGCCGGGCATTCGTGTGCAGCTGAGCCAGACGGCAAAACTGCATTCTCCTCCTAGCAGCGGGCAGCATTGGGGGCAAGGGGCGGGGGGCTTTAGCCATTTGCCCGTTCGCCCTGAGTAAGTCTAAGCCGCATGGCTGAGGCTGTATCGAAGGGTCCTTCGATATGGGGCTTCGCATTCGCTCAGCCCCTACTCAGGACAAGCGGTCCGATCTTATCCTTGCACATACGCTTTCAGCATGTCCGCATTCGCTTCGATCAAGTCCCGCACCGAACGCGCCTTGCGCCCGGTCAGCCGCGCCACATCATCGGTGCAGATGTCGAGATGGCCTTCGCGGATTGCGCGTTCGAAGCTGACCATATCATCGCTGTTCCAGGGGATGCCGCCCACGCTCTGATCATCGACCGGCTCGCGCGGAATGCCCATCGCGTCGAACATGGCATACATGCCGTCATCATCGGTTTCGACCAAGCGGATGGCGCTGCCGAGGATGGCGTTCATCATGGCGACCACTTCGCCAAATGTCTCACGGTTCGGGCCGGTGATGGCATAGGCTTTATTCTCATGCCCCGGCGTGGTGAGCACAGCGACCGCGCAATCGACGCAATCCTCGCGCCAGACCATTGCTTCCCGCCCGCCTGCGGTACTCGTCTGCCAGATGCCTGAGGCGATGAAGCCCGGCCCGGCGTTGAGGATCATCGCATCGGCATAATGCGCATCGCGCAGCATCGTCCACGCCATGCCGCTCGCCATGATCAGCGCCTCGGTTTCGCGGTGGTCGATGGTGACGATGGCGGGGTTGGCCTCATCGACATTGACAAAGCTGGTATAGACGATGTGGCGCACGCCGTTCGCCGCTGCCGCATCAATCGCCGCCTTATGCTGCACCACGCGCGCGCCGACGCGGGTTCCGGAAATGAGCAGCATCGTCTCTGCCCCCGCGACAGCTTCGGCGAGCGTTTCCGGCTTGTCGAAATCGCCATAGCGCACCGTGCAGCCTTGCGCCGCGCGGTCTGCCAGCTTGTCGGGCGTGCGGGTGATCAGGATCAGATCCGCCGCCCGGCCCAGTGCAATCAGCTTGTCCGTGGCGAGGCGTCCATATTGGCCGGACGCCCCGGTGATGACGATCCGGCTCACAGCGCCGTAGCCAGCTGTGCCGCACTCACCCACCAGCCATGAACCTGCGGGCGCATCCGCTGCGGAATCTCGACGCGCGCGACCGGGCCAGCGCCGAGATTGCCGGCTTCGATGATCCAGCATTCATGCGCAAAGGCATCTGGACCGTCCTGCCGGTCGACCAGCGTGACCAGCCAGCCATCATGCCCGGCCTGAGAAGACGGCACATGCACCGGCTCATTATAGCAATGCGCGGGAGGCAACGGCAGCGCCTGCACGGGCTGGCCAGTAAAATCGAGCCGCAACAGCATGTTGAACATTGCGCCGACCGGTCCGCCAGCAACCGGCGGCCCCTGCATCTCCGGGTTCATAGTCAGCATCCAGCCATGGCTGAACGGGCGGCCCTGCCGGTCTGCCGGGATGATCGGGAAATCACCCGGCGGGCCGATCACGACTTCGGTGATGCTGTCTGCCCCCTCTGACAAACTGATGATCCAGCGCGCGAGCCGGCCGCCGCTGTCTTGCGGGGCAATGTTCAGGCCGGACGCCTTCTGGATGAACGGGAAGGCGTTCACGTTGGAGAGGCACTGGTCGAACAGGATGTTGCCCGCGCCATCTTCATGCGCGTTCATCATGTGATAGCAGGAGACGCCCTTTGGCCCCTTGTACCAGCGCAATTCAGACACATCGCCATAGCGCGGCATGACGCCCACCCAGCTGTCCCGCTCCATTTCATGCACCCAATGGTCTCCGCCCGCCTTCACGCGCTCTGCGTCGCAGGTGGTGGGATAGATGGGGAAAAGGACGTAATTCTCTGTAATCACGAAATCATGCATCATCGCGCAATACGGCGCGTCAAACCATTGTTCGCGGGTGAGTTTGCCCTGACTGTCGATGATGAAATAGGAAATCTTGGTGGACCCCAGCCCATCCGCTTCATAGCCGAACATGAAGAGTTCCCCGGTCACCGGATCAATGCGGGCGTGCGCGGTGGAGGTTTCAGACTTCAGCTTGCCGCCAAAATCATAAGAGCCAATCGTCTCCAGCGTGCGCGGATCGACACGGTAAGGGCGGCCATCCTCCTTGGCGAGCAACAGCCGCCCGGCGTGCCAGATCGGCGTGGTGTTGGCGACAGTGCGGTCCACCCCTGCCGCTTCGGGCTTGTCTGTATAGGGATTGCGATACTTGCCGAACAGCGCATGACCCGCAGCCACTTCGGCGTTGTGGCGCGCCGTTTGCACAAAGCGCATCGCCGCGCTTGCCTTGCCGCCTTCAAAGCGGATCGCGGAGATCATCCCGTCTGCCGAGAGGATCGCGCCGCCATCTTCCATGAAGGGGGCGAAAGCCGGATCGGGCACGGCGCGGAAGAAGGTGCCTTCCACCTCTGCCGGGATGGTGCCGTGGACGGTGAGATCAGCGAGGTCATATTCAACGCCGATGGGGGTGTTGAGCCCGGTATATTCAGGGGTTTGCGGGAATGTGGTCATGGGGGGTCTCCTCTCGATTCTCTATGATTCTGTGCGGTTCGATTATCTATCACCGCTTGTCCTGAGCCTGTCGAAGCCCTGCCTTTCAGGGCCGCATTGCAGAAAAGGAAAGGCAGCCCTTCGACAGGCTCAGGACGAGCGGTGATGGGGATAGTTGTGTTTCAATAGGCGGGCATTCCATCCAGCAAAATGGTCTTCGATTCCAGATAGCCGAGCAGCCCTTCCAGCCCGCCTTCACGGCCAATGCCCGATTGCTTGAACCCACCAAAGGGCAGCCCGAAATCCATGCGCAGCCCGTTCTGCCCGACAGCACCAGTGCGAATGCGGCGCGCGATGCGATAGGCCGCGTCCGCATCCATCGTCAGCACCGATCCGTTGAGGCCATAATGGGATTCGTTCGCCACGCGGATCGCATCCTCCTCATCCTCGACCGGAATGAGCGCAAGCACGGGGCCGAAAATCTCCTCCTGCGCGATGCGGCTGGCATTATCGACATGGGCGAACAGGGTCGGCTCGATGAAATAGCCGCTGTTCATATGCGCAGGCCGCCCGCCGCCCGTCACCAGATCAGCCGTGCGCTTGCCCTCTTCGATATACATTTCCACCCGTTCAAGCTGGCGTTTCATGGCGAGCGGGCCGAGCTGCGTTGCGGGATCATCCGAATGTCCGATCACCACCTGCTTCATTTCGGCAGCAATGGCGCTGGCCAGTTCTTCATGCCGGGCACGCGGCACGAGGACGCGGCTGAGCATGGCACAGACCTGCCCGCTCATCATGGTGATGGTGCCCGCCAGCAGCTTGGCCGCGCCTTCGACGGGGAAATCGTCACGCAGGATCGCGGCGGACTTGCCTCCGAGCTCCAGCGTGCAGCGCGCAATGCGTTCGCCGCACACGCTGGCGATGCGCTTGCCCGCCACGGTCGAGCCGGTGAAACTCACCTTGTCCACACCCGGATTGCAGACCAGATGGTCACTCGCCTCGCGGTGGCCACACACCAGATTGACGACGCCTGCCGGAACACCCGCCGCCTCCGCCGCCTCGGCGATGATATAGGCCTCCAACGGGGTTTCCGGCGAGGGCTTCATGATGACGGTGCAGCCCGCCGCAAGCGCATAGGCCACCTTGTTGAGCATGATGCCATATGGCCCGTTCCACGGCGCGATCGCGGCCACCACGCCGACCGGCTCATAGGCGATCAGCGCGGTATGGACAGCGGGCGAAGGGCGCTGCTCCACGAAGGCAAACTCTTCGGCAAATTTGATGATGCCATCAAATGTCATCGTCGAACCCATGTGCATCGGCCCGGCAAAGCTGGCGAGCCCGCCCATCTGGAGCGTCCAGGCGCGCGCCAGCTCATCATTGCGGGCATGGAGGTGCGCCGACATCGCCCTCAAATATCCCAGCCGTTCGGCAGGAGAGAGCCGCGTCCACGGGCCATCATCAAAAGCGGCACGGGCAGCGGCCACAGCCGCATCCATATCCGCCTCATCGGCTTCGGCCACGCTGCCGATCACAGCTTCGCTATTGGGGCAGACCAGTTCGATCATCCGACCCGAATGCGCCGGCCGCCATGCGCCCCCGATCCAGATTCGATCAGTGTCGCGGATGTTCACACCTTGGGGCGTCATGCGGCAGTCTCCTTGCGCCACTCTTTGCCGGTGACGGGGTTGGGGTAATGATAGGGCGGAATGTAAACCTCGGGATAGGAGCCGTAATCGACCGTCTGCGCAGCATCCGGCTTCATTTGCGGGAGTTCGGTGCCCATCGGCACACCGCCCGCACTCCAGCCTTCATTCCAGCGGACATAATAAGTGACGAAGGCGTGGAGTTTGGCAATCTTCCACACGCCCCCGTCCTTCACATAGGCGTTTTCATAGGTCGCCTCGCCGCACAGTTCCTCGCGGCCCAGAAACCCCACTTCCATGATCGCCCGCCAGCGCCCCTTGGCGCTCTGCCCATCGGGCGTGACGGTGATGAGCGGCTGCAGCTGCATGTGATTGAACACTGTGCCATGCTCCAGTGGCGGCAAGGCATGGAGATAGGCGCGAATGCGATCCTGCCCACGAAACTGCCCGCGCGCTGCGATTTCCAGCGTCGCGTCCGCCGCAAACAAATCTGCCGCTTCATCCCACTGCGCCTTGTCTACATAATAGCCATAGGCCGATTGCAGGCGCTGAATATCCCGCTCTGCCTTCAGCAGCGCCAGTTCGGCGCGCAATGCATCCATCTCGCTCACGGCTGATCCTCTCTTGGAGGGTGGCTATCATTTGTTAGCGTGGATGGGAAGGGCAGCTCTTAACCTTCACTCCAGCCCGTAAGCGTCTGGTCAATCCGGTCGAGCAATTGCCCGGCCAATGCGCGTTCGCCTGCGCTCATGCCGGAAAAAGTGAAGTCCGCCACGGTGCGCATCCGGGCTTCGAGCCCTTCGAACCGCGCCTGCCCCTCAGCGGTCAGGCGATAGGGCTTGCGGCGACGATTGCCGCTATTGTCTTCCGCCTCCACCAGCCCGGTCTCTGCCATACGGGCCAGAGCGCGGCTGATGTTCATCGGCTGGATGGCCATATACTCAGCCATCTCATGCCCGGCCATTGCGCCCTCCCCGCCCAGCGCGAGCAGGATGCGCAATTCGGTGACAGAGAGCTGCTCTGGCTCTGCCACGCCATCGCGCATCGGCCCGCCGATCCGCGTCGCCGCCTTCAGCAGGCTGATCAGCGGCGCGATGGCCGCGTTGTTGGAGATGGGATCCGCCATGCCTGCGCTTATTCGGCCCAGTGAATATCAACCGGGGTTTCCAGCCCGGCAAGCACCCGCCCGATCGGAAGCGGAGAAGAATCGCCATCCTTGATCGCGCGTTCCACTGCCACCTTCTTGTCGTCTCCGGTGATGACGATGATGATCGTCTTGGCGGCCTGGATCGCCGCGCGCGTCAGGGTGATGCGAGCGACAGGCGCATCTTGCGGCAGAGGATCAGGCATCACGCCAACCATGCGGCGTTCCGTCGGCGCATTGAGCGCATCATCATAATCCGGGCCAGGGAAGATCGAAGCGGTATGCCCATCCTTGCCCACGCCCAGCCACACCAGATCGAGCGGCCAGTGAAAATCGGTGAGCCGTGAAGACGCGGCCGCCCCCGCCGCCTTGTAATCCGCCGCCTTTTCCGAAACGAGCGGGATCACTCGCGCACCCTTGGGCAGGAAAATCCGCGCCAGCATCGCCACGTTGGAGAGCGGATCGGTCATTGCCACGACGCGCTCGTCGGTCGGGATGATCGTCACGCGCTTCCAGTCGAGCTTGGCTTCGGCCAGCTTTTCGAGGATCGGCTTGGGCGTGGAGCCGCCCGCCAGCGCAATTACGGCAGAACCGCGCGCATCAATCGCACTTTCGATGATGAAGGCCACATCTCCGGCCACGGCTTCGGCCAGTTCGTCTCCATCTTCATAGTCCCACCATTCGGCTTCGATCATGCGTATTCATCCTTCATTCGCTGCGCGCCCGCCATGGAGATTTGCGCGCACCGGGTCAATTGTCCGTGCAGGGCTTGCGCCAATCGCCGGGGATGCATAGCGAAGGGGCGAGACACTTGCGGGAGAGCGATGATGACCAAGCGGCTGGACGACACACTGGATCTGGGGCGCGGCCCCGCCATGGCCAACCGCTTCATGCTGGCCCCGCTCACCAACATGCAAAGCCATGCCGATGGCACTTTGTCAGACGATGAATATCGCTGGCTCGTGGCCCGTGCAGAAGGCGGCTTTGGCCTGACGATGACCTGCGCGGCGCATGTCCAAAAGGGCGGTCAGGGCTTTGGCGGTCAGCTCGGCATCTGGTCGGACGATCATCTGCCCGGCCTCACTCAGCTGGCACAGGGCATCGCGGCAGCAGGCAGCCTCTCCTCGGTCCAGCTGCACCATGCTGGTGAGCGCACACCGCAAGGGCTGACGGGTGAAGACGTGGTTGCCCCCTGGGACGACCCCGCTCTGCCTGCGCGCGGCCTTTCCACCGAAGAGGTGCAGCAGGTGATCCGCGATTTCATCGCTGCTGCAGTCCGCGCGGAAAAGGCGGGCTTCAACGGCGTCGAAATCCATGGCGCCCACGGCTATCTGCTGTGCGAATTTCTGGACGTGGCGCGCAACCTGCGCACCGATGGCTATGGCAGCGACTATGTGGGCCGCACGCGCATCTTCCGCGAAATCATTGCGGGCATTCGCGCGGAAACCGGGCCGGAATTCCAGCTCGGGCTACGTCTGTCTCCCGAACGCTTCGGTATCGACCTCGCCGATGCGCTGCGTTTTGCTGAGGAGGTGATGACGGGCGGGCAGATCGACTATCTCGACATGTCGCTCTGGGATTGTTTCAAGGAACCCAATGACGAGCGCTATAAGGGCCAGCCCCTCATCGCCCATTTCGCAGCCCTAAAGCGCGGCACCTGTCCGCTCGGCGTGGCAGGCAAGATCATGTCCACCGCCCGCGCGCAGCAATGTCTCGACGCCGGGGCAGACTTTGTGCTGATCGGGCGCGGCGCGATGCTCCACCATGATTTTCCGCTGAAAGCCATGGCGGATCCGGCTTGGGAAACCGTGAGCTACCCCGTCACCCGCGATCATTACCGCAAGGAACGGCTCGGCGAATCCTTCATCGAATATATTGCGAGCAATTGGCCAAGCTATATCGCGGATTGACCCGAGATGCGGCCATGGACGGTACGCACGGTGAAATAGAGCAGAAGCCCGATCGGCCCGAGCATCAGCGTGAGGACCAGGCAGGGGATGACCATCCAGTGCGGCACGCCGCGCCGCCCGGCATCCTCCACCTCCCAGCTGCCCACAAACAGGTCGAACGCCAGATAGTGCGTCCAGCCCATCATCACATTCCCGGCTTTAGAAAACAGCGCCGTCACCCCAGCCAGCGTCGAAAAACCGCCTTCGGTCATTTCGGTGATCGTGAAATATTGCACCAGATAGGCCAGCGCGAGCAGCAACGCCACTCCCCGCGCCGCCCAAACCAGCCGCTCCCGTGCGAGTGGCGCCAACACCAGCGCCAGCCAGCCGAGCATCGCTCCACCCTGACACAGCTGAAAAATCCGTTCGAGTTCCATCGCATCCTCCCGCGTTCGACCCGGATGATGCGACACGCTCGACAAAGCCGCAACCACCGATTATGGCCCATCCCGCACGCGGGTGTAGCTCAATGGTAGAGCAGAAGCTTCCCAAGCTTACGACGAGGGTTCGATTCCCTTCACCCGCTCCACGGTTTTCCGACATTTTTGGTCTGTTTTTCGGAAGCGCGCCGACTTCTGGCAAGAACCTTCATGCGCTCAGCAATTCCTCTACCTGACCAAGCCGTTCCTTGCCGAAGAAGATTTCATCACCAACAAAGAAGGTCGGGATGCCAAACGCGCCGCGCGCAACGGCGGCCTCGATATTGGCCACAAGCCTAGCCTTGACCGCATCGCCCTGTGTGCGTGAAACGATATCCTCTCCGTTCAGACCCGATTCGGTCAGTGCCGCTGCCACGACTTGCGGATCGTCCATCTTCTTCTGCGCTTCCCACATATGGTGCAGGATGGCATCAATATAAGGCATCAAAATGCCATCCTGCTCGGCCACAATCGCGCCGCGCATCATCAACAGGGTGTTAAGCGGGAAGTGCGGATTGAAGGAGAAGGCCGTTAGGTTGTGGCGTTCAACGAAGCGCTGCATTTCCAGCCGCTCATATTCAATCTTGCCCTTGATCCCGGCAAAGGCCGTGAAGGGGGCCTGATTGCCCGTCGCCTTGAAAATGCCGCCGAGCAGGCACGGGATATAGGTGAAGCGGTCACCGGTCCGCGCCTCGATGCCGGGCACCAGCTTGTGAACCAGATAGGCGTTGGGGCTGCCCACATCAAAAATGAAATCAACAGTCTTGGTCATTCGTGCCTACCACTTCTCAGTCCAGGGTCTCAGATCCAGTTCATGCGTCCACGCGCTGCGGTGCTGGCGGTGGAGCATCACATAATTGCTCGCGATGGCGTCGGGCGAGAGGATCGCATCGTGCGCGCGCTTTTCATCAACATCGGGATAGTGTTCCCGAATGAAGTTCGAATCGATGGCACCGTCAATCACGACATGGGCAACATGGATATTCTGCGGCCCCAATTCCCGCGCCATCGTCTGGGCCAGCGAGCGCAACGCAGCCTTGGCGCTGGCGAAGGCGGCAAAGCCCGGCCCACCGCGCACACTGGCGGTTGCGCCGGTGAAGATGATCGTGCCAGCCTGCCGTTTCACCATGTGCCTCGCGACCTCGCGCCCCATCAGGAAGCCGCCGAAGCAGGCCATTTCCCATACCTTGCGGAAGACACGCGCGGTCGTTTCGGTGATTGAGAAGCGGACGTTCGCACCAATGTTGAACACCGCAACGGCAATCGGCCCTACATCACTCTCAATCTCTTCGATCAGCGCCACCATCGCCTCCTCATCGCGGGCGTCGATGCCATAGGCGCGAGCCTTGTGCCCGTTCGCTTCGATTGTAGAGGCCAATGTGTCGAGCTTGTCACCATGACGCGGGCGACGCACCACGCAGGCAACATAGCCTTCCGCTGCAAAGGCGCGGGCGATGGCGCTGCCGGTATCGTCTCCTGCGCCGATGATGAGGGCAGCTTCGGCCATGAATTCCATCCTTCTCCGGGCTTCAGCCCGTTCCGTGCCACCCCCGGACTGACTTGGATCGGAAGCCGAATGCCAATCTGGTGTGCGAGCATGATAATCAACTCTGGATGATACAAATCATGCACAATATGATGCGTGTGGCAATCGATAGTTCCGCGTCAATCCACCAGATTTGCGGCCAGCTCCAATTTGGTTTTGCGGGCATGGGCCAGCACCGCTCTGATTTCAGCGAAGGTGCGACTGGTTTCGGCAGAAAGGGCACGCTTCCCCCTGCGGACCGGTCCAAGCCTGCCATGATGGATGATCTCAAATTCCTGATGGATAAGGCCAAGGCAGAAGGGCGTTAGGGCGCATCGCCAGAAGCATCGGACTGACTGGCGAGCCACGCCGCAAGACCGCGCCAGCTAAGGCCTTCAGGGATGACGACCGGGTTGCGTGAGGTGATGCGGGGTAGGCCCTGCGCAATCCATGCGTCTGCGATCAGAAATTCTACGTCCTCCAGGTCAATCCTGAGGACCGGATCGTCGGGTCGGTCATCCGGGTGCGGCGTCAAGGGCGCGCGGTAGCAGATCGCGATACCGCGCGCCAGCACCTCCACAGCACGTTGAGACAGGCCTGTCTGCTGCAAGGCCGCAAAGAAACTCTCAGCCGAAACCGGGTCGCGCTGTGCGGCAACAGCGCGTTGCGCCCGGTTGAGCTCAAGATTGATCTTCACCCTCCAGCCCACGAACAGCAGGATCGATAGCCCCAACAGGAGCCAGTCGCTCATTCAGGCGCGCGCCTCTTCCACGCCCGCCGAATTGATCCGCAGCGCCTTAAGCACGGTTTCAACGATGTGCGGCGCGTTGAGCCCCGCCTCATCATATTGTTTTTGCGGGCTGTCCTGATCCTGAAACACATCGGGCAGGCGCAGCGTTCGGAGCTTGAGTCCGGCATCGATCAGCCCTTCGTCGCTCGCCATCGTCAGCACATGCGCGCCAAAGCCGCCAATCGCATTTTCCTCCACCGTCACGCAGACTTCATGCGTGGCGAGCAATTGGCGGATCAGATCGGTATCGAGCGGCTTGGCAAAGCGCAGATCAGCAACCGTAGTGGAGAGCCCGCGCGCTTCGAGCGCATCTGCCGCCTTCATCGCCTCTTCCAGCCGCGTGCCGAGCGAGAGGATGGCGATCTTCTTACCCTGACGGACGATGCGGCCCTTGCCAATTTCAAGCTGCTCGGGAACATCGGGCAGCTCAATGCCTGTGCCGTTGCCGCGCGGATAGCGCAGCGCAATCGGGCCGCTATCATGAAGCGAGGCGGTGTAGGTCATGTGGACCAGTTCGGCTTCATCCGCCGCTGCCATCACCACCATATTGGGCAAGGTGGCGAGGTATGTGATGTCAAAACTGCCCGCATGGGTGGAGCCATCCGCGCCGACCAGCCCGGCGCGATCAATCGCAAAGCGCACTGGCAGATTCTGAATCGCCACATCATGCACCACCTGATCATAGGCGCGCTGGAGGAAGGTGGAATAGATCGCGCAGAACGGGCGCAGGCCTTCGGCGGCCAGGCCTGCGGCGAAGGTGACGGCATGTTGCTCGGCAATACCCACGTCAAAGCTGCGGGTGGGGTGTGCCTTGGCGAAACGGTCCACGCCGGTGCCGGTGGGCATGGCGGCGGTGATCGCGCAGATTTTGGGATCGGTTTCAGCGAGCTTGGCGAGCGTATCGCCAAACACATTCTGGTAGGAGGGCGGCCCCGGCGGTGCCTTTACCTGCGTGCCCGTCACCACATCGAATTTCTGGACGCCATGATACTTGTCTTCGGCGGCTTCGGCGGGGGCATAGCCCTTGCCCTTTTGCGTCACGACATGGATCAGGCACGGGCCTTCTGCCGCATCGCGGACGTTTTCGAGCACCGGGATGAGGTGCTCCAGATTATGCCCGTCAATCGGGCCGACGTAGTAAAAGCCGAGTTCCTCAAACAGCGTGCCACCCATGGCCATGCCGCGCGCGAATTCGTCTGTCTTGCGGGCGGCGATATGGAGCGGTTCAGGCAGGCGGCGCGAGATTTTCTTGGCCAGTTCACGCAAGCCGAGGAAGGGCCGCGACGAGACGAGCCGCGCCAGATAGGCGGAGAGGCCACCGACCGGCGGGGCAATCGACATATCATTATCGTTGAGGATCACGACCAGCCGGTTGCCCGCCTGCGTGGCGTTGTTCATTGCCTCATAGGCCATGCCCGCCGACATGGAGCCATCGCCAATCACGGCGATGCCGCGCCCCGGCCTGTTCGACAGCTTGTTGGCGACAGCAAAACCCAGCGCCGCGCTGATCGAGGTGGAACTGTGCGCCGCGCCGAACGGATCATAGTCGCTCTCGCTGCGCTTGGTGAAGCCGGACAGGCCACCCCCAGTACGCAGCGTACGGATTCGGTCACGCCTGCCGGTGATGATCTTGTGCGGGTAGCATTGGTGGCCCACATCCCACACCAGCCGGTCTTCAGGCGTGTTGAAGACATAGTGGATGGCCGTCGTCAGTTCGACCACGCCCAGCCCCGCGCCCAGATGCCCGCCGGTGACAGAGACCGCGTTGATCGTTTCGGTGCGCAGCTCATCGGCAAACTGGCGGAGCTGGTCCGGGCGCAACTTCCGCAGATCAGCAGGAAATTGGACAGTGTCCAGCAGTGGCGTTTCAGGAAGAGTGCTCATGATGGGATGAGGCCGGGCAATCAGGCGCAGCTGGCGCAGGTGCCGCGCACCTCGATCACCGGACGAACAGGGTTGAACCCGGCCTTGCGGGCGAGATCGCGTACGCCATCGGACAGGCGGTCATCATCGATATGCGTTGTCGTGCCGCACGCGTCACACACCAGAAAGATACAGTCATGCTGACAATCAGGGTGGACGTTGGCGATATAGGCGTTCTGACTTTCAACCCGCGTCGCGACATTCGCGCCGACAAACAAGTCCAGGATGCGGTAGACGCTGTTGGCAGCGACGCGGCGGCCCTGGGCTTTGGAGACGGCGTCTGCAATGTCGTAGGCGCTGGCGGGCTTTTCGAATCCGGCGAGTGCATCGAACACGCTGGCGCGCATCGTCGTCCATTGTTCGCCAGATCCGATCAGCGCTGTGCGGGCCGCTTTGGCCAGATCGTCCCCGGAATGATGGGTGTGGTGATGATGCGCATGATCCGCCATGCCGGGGAATCTAGGCGCTCGGCCCGGACCATGCAAGTGTTGGACGTTGTGAAAAGCCTCAGATGAGGCCGCGTCGGTTCAAATCATGCCCTAGCGCAACAACCAGAACGCCCAATATGGTGAACATCGTCTCGCTGCCATCATGGGGCAGGCTCAGGGCTCCCGCCATGATGCCAAGCCCGGTGCAGCCCACCCAGAGCGGCATCACATGGCCATGCTGGAAGAAGCCGCGCACCAGCGCGAAACCGGCCAGCAGCATTGCAAATGCCAGCCCGATTTCATGAACAAGTGGGTGAAGCAGGACAGATCCGGCAGAGGCGAACGCTGCCACCAGCACCGCTGTTGTCAGGCAATGCGCGATGCACAGGCCAGACAGGCCAATGGCCAGCCGGTCGAGCGTTCCAGTGCGGGCCACGCGCGCAATCACCTGTTTTCTGCCTCCAGAGCGAGAGACTCGGGAACAAGCCTCTCATGCGATGGGAATGATATATGGACACATGGCGCACGTTGCAACATATCATTTGAGAGGAAGTTACATGCGCGGTGAATGTCCTCGCGATCGTCCTGCGTGCGGCAGGATGAAGGCGGTTGGGTTCAGCGTCTGGCTTGAACGCCGTTCAGCCCCGCACCACGCCGGTATCGGCAAAGCGCTTGAGTTCGGCCGGCGGCCTCCCCGGTTCGGAAAGTTCACGCTGCCACATGCCAATATCGTTCCACTGGCCATTTTTGTAGCAGACTTCGCGATACTGCCCGGCGCGGCGGAAGCCCACAGCTTCGTAGAGCTGGATCAATTTGTCATTGGGCGTCACCAACGTGACGATGGCTTGCGTAAAATTCTGCTCGATCAGTGTGGAAATGAGCGCGGTCAGCATCGATTTGCGAATGCCTTGCCCCTCATAGCCGCCTGCCGTGTACACCGCGACTTCCACGGCGAAGCGATAAGCTTCACCCGGGCGGAACGGCTTGGCATATCCATATCCCAACACCACGCCAGAGGCCTGATCTTCGCACACGATCCAGGGCAGCAGCCCGTCTGATTCCTCCATGCGGCCACGCATCACGCGCGTGCTGGGGGCCTTTTCCTCGAACGAGACGACATTGGTCGCCACATAGGGGGCGTAGATGGCCGCAATGGCGGCGGCGTCGTCTGGTGTGGCGGCGCGAAGGTGCATCAGTTGAATATCCTGTTGAGCCAAGTGGTGGGGCGTTGTGGTGCGGCTAGGCGTACCGGCGGGCAGCTCATGCAGCGGACCTGCACGGCTGGACCGTGCATGACACGCTGGGCATCGGCGAGCGCTGCTCCCATCCGGGCCTGACGCAGCGCAACAAGGCGGCTGACGGCGTCGCTGCCGCTCTGTGCCTGCGCCGCATAAACGCGGGCGGCGGGATCAAACAGGCGCTGCATGAAGCCCGGCAGCGGTTCGACATGGACGATGCTGGCGTCTGAAAGGTCAATCTTGGCGCGCTTGGCGGCTTCGGCCACGGCATCGTCGAGCGAACCAAAACCGTCGATCAGTTTGGCCTGATGCGCCATGCCGCCAATCCACACGCGGCCCTGCGCCAGTTCCTCGACGCGCTCGGGCGTCAATTTGCGCGCTTCGGCAACAAGGCCGGTGAAGCGCCGGTAAATATCGCCAATCCCGCTCTGGATCACGGCATCGCCGGTTTCGTTGATGCCGCCCAGCACATCGGGCTGGCCTGAAAGCGGCGTTGTCTTCACGCCATCACTTGTCACGCCATAACGGGCGAGCGTCTTTTCAAAGCTCGGGATCATGCCGAACACGCCGATGGAGCCGGTGATTGTGGCGGGTTCGGCAAACACCTTGTCGCCCGCCATCGCCACCCAATAACCGCCCGACGCCGCGACATTGCCCATCGAGACGATGACCGGCAGGCCGGCCTTTTTGGCAGCAAGCGCGGCCTGCCGGATTTTCTCGGACGCAATGGCAGACCCGCCCGGCGAATCGACGCGCAGCACGAGCGCCTTGGCATCCAGATCTTGCACGGCCTGATCGATCCGGTCGGCCACCGTGTCCCCCGCCGCCACGCCATCGGGCGCATCGCCATCCACTATCTCTCCCGAGACATGCACCACCGCGATCACATCGCCGCCCTGATTTTCGGGATTGGCGGCCAGATAAGTATCCAGACTGGTATAGTTGAAATCGCCGGGTCCGCGATCTTCATCGCTGCCTACAAGCTGCGCAACGCGGGTGCCAAAGTCACGGTCGCTGCCCAATTTGTCGATCAGCCCTTTGGCCTGCGCGGCCTTGGCCAGATCACCGCCTGCGGATTGCAGCGCTGCCACAGGGTCTTGCGCAAAGGCTGCAACATCCGCCTTGGGTCGCGCGGCCTTCACCTGCGTCTGCCAATGCTCCCACAAGGCGTCAGCCAGCGCCTGATCGGCCTCCTTCGCTTTGGGGGAGGCAGCCTGCAACAGATAGGGCTCAACAAAGGATTTATACTTGCCGACGCGATAGACGTGGAGGTTGACGTCGAACCGGTCGAGCAAGCCCTTGAAATAGGGCTGGGTTCCGCCCGGCCCGGCTATCAGCACGCCGCCCATGGGGTGCAGCCAGATTTCATTGGCGCGCGCGGCCAGCGCATAACTGTCATCGGTATAGGCTGTGGCGTGAGAGAGGATGGTCTTACCCGCCTTGCGCACTTCGGCGAGCGCGTCGTCCACTTCGCTGAGCGACACTGCGCCCGCGCCCATGAAGCGATCCAGATCGAGCACCACCGCCTTGATGTCGCTATCCTTGGCGGCCAGCCGTAACGCGCGCACCACGTCCCTCGTGCGGGTTTCGGGGATCGGGCTCGTTTCGCCCGACAAGATGGCGAGCGGGTCAGCCTGCGCCTTCTGATCCACCAGCGTACCATCGAGCGCAATCAGAAGCGCCCCGCCACGTGCCTCACCTGCTGGATTGGGGCTGAAACTCAACGCAGCATAAAGCGCGCCGAAAAAGATCAGGAGAAAAAGGAGCGTCAGGACGTCCTTGACGCCGATCAGCAGTTTCCACGCGGTTTTCAACAGGCTCATGGGGCTGGTCTAACGGCGGCGGCGGCGCGTGTCCATGGTGGGGAAATGCAGTTCCGTGCCTGGCACCGCTCGTCCTGAGCGTGTCGAAGGACTGACTTTCTCTGCATTTCAGTTTGAACAGAAAAGCAGTGCTTCGACAGGCTCAGCACGAACGGGAGATAGCAGACCCTAATCGGTCAGATCGTCCCACATATCCTTGAGCTTGTCGAAAAAGCCGCGCGATTGCGGGCATTCGTCGCCAGTTTCGGTCTCACGGAACTGTTCGAGCAATTCCTTCTGGCGCGCCGAGAGCTTGGTGGGCGTCTCCACGGCAATCTCGACCACCAGATCGCCCATACCGCGCCCGTTGAGCACAGGCATACCAGCGCCGCGCTGGCGCAACTGCTTGCCGGACTGAATGCCTGCTGGAATCTTGATCTCATGGTCCACCCGGTCGAGCCCCGGCACGGTTATGCAACCGCCGAGCGCTGCCGTGGTGAAGCTGATCGGGGCGCGGCAGAACAAGGTCGTGCCATCGCGCTGGAAGACCGAGTGGCGCTTCAAATGCAGGAAGATGTAAAGATCACCTGCTGGAGCGCCACGTTCGCCCGCTTCGCCTTCGCCCGACATGCGGATGCGCGTGCCATCATCCACGCCGGGCGGGATTTTGACAGACAGCGTCTTGCGCTTGTCGATCCGCCCGCCGCCCCGGCACGCTGTGCAGGGTTCGGCAATGACCTGCCCGGCACCACGACACGTCGGGCAAGGGCGTTCCACCATGAAGAAGCCCTGCTGGCTGCGCACCTTGCCATGGCCATTGCAGGTGCCGCAGGCCTTGGCGGCAGTGCCGGGCTTTGCGCCTGATCCGCCGCACGGATCACACGCCACGGATACATCAATGGCAAATTCGGTTTCCTTGCCATGGAACGCCTCTTCCAGGCTGATTTCCATATCAAAACGCAGGTCTGCCCCACGCTGCGGCCCGCGCTGGCGACCGCGTCCGCCGCCGGTAAAGTCGCCGAAGATCGAATCGAAAATGTCTGAAAAACCGCCAAACGGATCGCCGCCAAAGCCGCCGCCCCCGCCGCCATTTTCAAACGCGGCCTTGCCATATTGATCATAGGCGGCGCGTTTCTGCGGGTCTTTCAGAACGTCATAGGCCTCGCCGATGGCCTTGAACTTGGCCTCGGCATCGGCATCGCCGGGGTTCTTGTCTGGATGCCAGCGCATGGCGAGCTTGCGGTAGGATGACTTGATCTTGCCATCATCCGCCGTGCGCTCGACTTCCAGCAGTTCGTAATAGTCGTCGGACATAGATTCCCTCTCCCCTTCAGGGGAGAGGGCCAGGGAGAGGGGCTGTCCGCATGACGCGCGCGCCGCCCTTCACAACCAGACTCCCCCTCTCCCCAACCCTCTCCCCGCACAGCGGGGAGAGGGAGAAGGGCTTAGCCCTTATTCTCGTCCACTTCGGAGAACTCGGCGTCCACCACATCGTCATCCTTAGGCCCATCGGCTCCCGGAGATGCGGCTTCGGCCTGCTCCTTTTCGTAGATCGCCTGACCAAGCTTCATCGCCGCCTGAGCGAGCGCCTGACCCTTGTCCTTCATGGCGTCCACATCGCCGCCTTCAACAGCCGTCTTGGCTTCGGCAATCGCGGCTTCGATTTCGGCCTTCACAGAGGCATCTACCTTGTCACCATGTTCAGAGAGCTGGCGCTCGGTCGAATGGATCAGGCTTTCGGCATTGTTCTTGGCTTCAGCAGCCTCGCGGCGCTTCTTGTCTTCCTCGGCAAAGGCTTCGGCGTCCTTGACCATCTGGTCGATGTCCGCATCAGACAGGCCACCAGAGGCCTGAATCTTGATCTGCTGTTCCTTGCCGGTGCCCTTATCCTTGGCAGAGACGTTCACGATGCCGTTCGCGTCAATATCAAAGCTCACCTCGATCTGCGGCACGCCACGCGGGGCGGGGGGAATGCCCACCAGATCGAACTGGCCGAGGATCTTGTTGTCCGCCGCCATTTCGCGCTCGCCCTGGAAGACGCGGATCGTCACCGCCTGCTGATTGTCATCAGCGGTGGAGAAGGTCTGCGACTTCTTGGTCGGGATCGTGGTGTTGCGGTCGATCATGCGCGTGAACACACCGCCCAGCGTTTCGATGCCGAGTGACAGCGGGGTCACGTCGAGCAGCAGCACGTCCTTCACGTCACCCTGAAGCACGCCCGCCTGAATCGCAGCACCCATCGCAACGACTTCATCTGGATTCACGCCGGTGTGCGGTTCCTTGCCGAAGAAGTCCTTCACGACTTCGCGGACGCGCGGCATACGGGACATACCGCCCACCATCACGACTTCAGCAATGTCAGCGGCCTTGACGCCTGCGTCCTGCAAGGCTTTCTTGCACGGCTCGATGGTGCGCTTGATCAGCGCTTCAACCAGCTTTTCAAGGTCGGCACGGGTGATCGCCTTCACCAGATGCTTAGGGCCGGTCGCGTCCGCCGTGATGAAGGGCAGGTTGACTTCGGTCGTCTGCGCCGAGCTCAGCTCGATCTTCGCCTTTTCAGCCGCTTCCTTCAGGCGCTGGAGCGCGAGCTTGTCCGCAGTCAGATCGATGCCTTCCAGCTTCTTGAAGTCGGCTGCGAGATATTCGACGATGGCTGAGTCAAAATCTTCGCCGCCCAGGAACGTGTCGCCATTGGTAGATTTCACTTCGAACACGCCGTCGCCGATTTCCAGCACGGAAATGTCGAAGGTGCCGCCACCAAGGTCATAAACCGCAATCAGCTTGCCATCATTCTTCTCAAGGCCATAAGCGAGCGCTGCCGCCGTCGGCTCGTTGATGATGCGCAGCACTTCCAGGCCCGCAATCTGGCCGGCGTCCTTGGTCGCCTGACGCTGCGCGTCGTTGAAGTAGGCCGGCACGGTGATGACGGCCTGCGTCACGGTTTCGCCAAGATAGGCTTCCGCCGTTTCCTTCATCTTCTGGAGCGTGAAAGCAGAGATTTGCGACGGCGAATATTCGGTGCCGCCCGCGCTCACCCATGCATCGCCATTCTTGCCCTTGGTGATGGTGTAGGGGACGAGGCCCATATCCTTCTTGGTCATCGGATCGTCAAAGCGACGGCCGATCAGGCGCTTCACCGCGA
>CALMZE010000196.1 GCA_937870585.1 uncultured Sphingomonadales bacterium
AGCCCCGCGATCGGCCTGATTGCGCAATATATCAAGGATCTGTCGTTCGAAAATCCGAACGCGCCGGGCGTTTACCAGTGGCAGGGCCAGCCGCAGATCGATGTGCAGTTCAATCTGGGCGTGCAGGTCGCCGGTGACAATGTTCATGAGGTCGTGCTGAATATCAACGTTCGAGCCTCTTCGGCGGACAAGGTGGCCTATCAGGTCGAACTCGCTTTTGCCGGCCTGTTCGGCGCGCGCAACATCCCTGAGGATCAGTTGCAGGCGTTCATGCTGATCGAAGCGCCCGCTCTGCTCTTCCCCTTTGCACGCCGCGTTGTGGCCGATGCGATCCGTGATGGCTCGTTCCCGCCGCTGCTGCTTGATCCCATCGATTTCCGCGCGCTCTACATGCAGCAAGTGGAAGCCGCGCAGGGTGAACCCCAGGGCAACGCGTAACCGCGCGCCATGAAACTCGCTGGCGCGATGGGGATGATTGGCGGGCTGACGATGGTCAGCCGCCTCTTGGGTTTCGTCCGTGAAATGGTCGCCTCGCGCGTGCTGGGCGCCGGCCCGGCAGCCGAAGTATTCGCGCTCGCCTTCATGGTGCCCAATCTGTTCCGACGGCTGTTCGGGGAAGGGGCATTTTCCAGCGGGTTTGTGCCGCTCTTTTCCAAGCGCCTCAAGGGTGGGGACGGCTTGGAGGACGCCAAGGCCTTTGCTGAGGAAATCCTGGCCGTCTTTGCGCCCGCGCTGATCCTGATCACGCTGGCGCTGATGATCTTCATGCCCGGCTTTATCGGGCTGCTGACCGATCCCAGCTGGAAGGCGGGAGACGGACGGACCGAAGCCGCGATTGAACTCACCCGCATCACCATGCCGTACATGGTGTTGATCTGCCTCGTCTCGCTGGCGTCAGGCGTCGTCAATTCGCTCAACCGGTTCGCGGCGGCGGCCTTTGCGCCTGCTTTGCTCAATTTCGCCTTGGTTGGCGCACTTTTGCTGTTTCATGGCGGCGGTATGGAAACCTCGCGCGCGATGGCGTGGGGCGTGCTGGTGGGCGGGGTCTTGCAGATCGGGCTGCTCTGGCACTCCATGGCGAAGGCGGGCGTCAAGCTGCGCCTGCGTGCGCCGCGCATGACGCCCGCAGTGCGAGAGCTTGTCGTGCTGATCCTGCCTGCTGCGATGGCGGGTGGCATCTATTATATCAGCCAGTTCTTCTATGCGCGCTTTGCCACGGGGATTGATGGTGCGCTCGTCTATCTGGGGCAGGCCGATCGGCTCAATCAATTGCCGCTGGCCATTATCGGTTCGGCTTTGGGCACGGCGATTCTACCCGCTGTCAGCCGCGCGATTGCGGCGGGCGATGGAGAGGAAGCGGCGACCATTCAGGGCCAGGCGGTGGATCTGGGCATGTTGCTCACCTTGCCCGCAACGATTGCCCTGTGCGTCGCTGCCCATCCGATTGCGGCTCTGCTCTATCAGGGTGGGCGCTTCACGGCGGAAGATGCTGGCAATACAGGGCTGGTCCTTTCGATCCTTGCCTCTGGCCTGCCTGCTTATGTGGGGATCAAGGTGCTGGTGCCGGGTTTCTACGCGCGTCAGCAAATGTGGACGCCGGTCATTATCGGCGTTGTTTCGCTGGTGATCGGTGTCAGCCTCAACTTCATCCTTGTGCCGATTTTCGGCCTGCCTGCTTTGCCGTTCAGCACCTCTTTCAGCGCATGGCTCAACATGCTGGTGCTCTATGCGATGCTCCATGCGCGCGGCCATTTCCGCCTGAGTGGCGGTGTGGCGTTCCGCGTGACGCGGCAACTGGTCGCAGCGTTGGCAATGGGGACTGCGCTCTGGGGGCTTCAGCGCGGGCTGGGGCCACTTCTGCCGGATACGAGTTTCGGCCGCCTGATCATGGTCGTGGCCATCGTGCCGGTGGGCGTGCTCGTCTATTTCGGGCTGGGCTGGGTGATTGGCGCGATCAACAAGGATGACGTGCTGGTTCTGCTGCGGCGCAAGAAAGCAGCATAACGCCTAACGCTTGCGCGCCGCCATATAGAACCAGTCGCCTGACCCGAACCACGGCCCGATCTTCGCCACCGGTGCAAAGGCCGCCGCGTAGAGCGCACGCTTGGGCATCCGGGCGAGCGTAGAGAGAGCGCCGAAGCTGTAGGCCAGATCAATGTTGATATGGTGGACTTCGCCCGCCTCAAACCCGGCCTTCTCCAGCATGACCGAAAGCGTCTTGACCGAGAATTGATAGAGATGATGCGGCGGCTCCGGATGCGGCCAGTAATCCAGCGCCTTGGCGACCTTTAAGGAGAGGCGCGGGAAAATCCCGTCAATATTGGGTGTTGAGACTACGAACGTCCCGCCGGGCTTGAGCAGCCGGTGAATTGCCGCCAGATCGCGCATCGGATCGGGGACATGTTCGATCACGTCAAACATGGTGATGGTGTCGAACGAGCCCGGCGCGGCGGAGACGGCATGTATATCGCCATCGGTGACGCTCAGGCCGAAATGGCTACGCGCGAAATCCGCCGAAGCGCGGGAAAATTCGACGCCCTCAACCTCATAGCCCGCTGAGCGCGCCTGATCGAGGAACAGCCCGGTCGAGCAGCCTGCATCCAGCAGCGTGCCCGGCTTGGTCCAGCGCCGCACCACCTCCAGATGCTTCGCCGCCACGCGCGTCATCCGCGCGAATTGCGGTGTGCTGGGGTCATGCAATTCGGTGTGATAATCCGCATCCGACTGGTAGGATGCGGCCAGATCCTCCGGCGTCGGCGGATTGGCGATATAGGCTAGGCCACACTGTGCGCACGCCACCAGATCAAAATCGAACTTGGTGAAAATGGGCTTGGCGTCCGTGGACCCGCAGGCGTTGCAGATAGCTTGGCCGTTGATGCTGCTCATATACATGGCGGCAGGGTGTAGCAGGCAGGGGATAAGGATTGGTGAAGGGCGCGCGCGCTTTCCAGCTTGCCACACAAGGTCTCAATGACGTAATCTTTGCCTATGACCGAAGGCCAATGTCATGTTGCGAAGCGGAGATCATCCTTTCTGCTGCCTGTCGAGATGGTCGCTCGTCTCGATGCCGAAGCGCGGCGGCGCGGGGTGACGCGGCAGGCGCTCATCAAGATGTGGCTGGCTGACCGGCTGGATCAGGCGCACGCCGCCTGACCCTCACCCCCTTGCATCGCGCCCTCGCAACGGGCATCGGGCGCGTTCCATTGGTATCAACAGGCAAGGCCATTATGCGCGTCGTTTCCGGCATCCAGCCCACGGGCAATCTTCACCTCGGCAATTATCTGGGGGCGATCCGCAACTGGGTGGCGATGCAAGAGGAAGGCGAGTGCCTGTATTTCCTTGCCGATCTCCATGCCATTTCCATGCCCTATGATCCAGCAGAGCTGACCGCGAACACGCGCGAAATGGCAGCCGCGCTCGTCGCGTGCGGAATTGATACGGATAAGTCCGTGCTGTTCAATCAGGCGCGGGTTCCTGCTCATGCCGAGTTGCAATGGCTGCTCAACGGCACCGCCCGCATGGGCTGGCTCAAGCGGATGACGCAGTTCAAGGACAAGAGCGGCAAGAATCAGGAAGGCGCTTCGATCGCGCTCTTCACTTACCCCGTGCTGCAAGCCGCAGACGTGCTGCTCTATCAGGCGACGCATGTGCCGGTGGGCGAGGATCAGAAGCAGCATCTGGAGCTGGCGCGCGACATCGCGCAGAAGTTCAACAATGATTATGCGAGCGAGGAGGCTCCGGTCTTCACGCTGCCCGATCCGATCATTCCGCCAGCCGCAGCCCGCATCATGAGCCTGCGCGATGGTTCCGCCAAAATGTCCAAGTCTGACCCGAGCGACATGAGCCGCATCAACCTGACCGACGATGCAGACACGATCATGCAGAAGGTCAAGAAGGCCAAGACCGATCCGGAGCCCTTGCCGTCTGAAGCGGCCGGGTTGGAAGGCCGGGCCGAAGCGCAGAATCTTGTGGGCATTTACGCCGCAATGGCAGGCGAGAGTGTGGACGCGGTGCTGGCGCGCTTTGGCGGGCAGGGCTTTGGCGCGTTCAAACCGGCGCTCGGCGAATTGCTCGTCAATCATCTCGCGCCCATCGGAGAGCGGTTCCGCGCCTTGAAGGATGATCATACTGCGCTCGATGCCATTCTGGTGAAGGGCGCTGGAAAGGCCGCCGCCATGGCCGCGCCAACGCTGGCTGCCACCTACGCTGCACTGGGGCTCGCGCGGTAAAATGGGCCTCGCGCTCGCCATTCCGCTCATCTTTGGCGGGCTTTCACCGAGCAGCCCCATCTATCAACGCTCTATGGCCATAGGGCAGATGGCTGCCCGGATCAGTGCCGAACAGGCCGCCGCGCAGGAACGTGCCTGCATGAACGGTGTCGCGCCCGATGTGCTGCGCATCGTCAAGGCCAAGGGCAAGGCGCGCGACCTGATGGCGGACTATTGGGTGCAGGTGAAGGGCGGCCAGTCCGTCAATGTCTCTGCGCTGTTTCACGCCGGGGTGAAGCCGGGCTGGAGCACGGACGATCCCGCCCGCCTTGCCAGTCCGGCGGATGCGGGCCTGAAATCGGATGATGCAAGGCTTGCGGCCCATAGCGACGCGTTTGCCGTGCGGGGCCTGACTCTGGATGAGGCACGGCTCAATTTCATCCTGTCTGGCGATATGAAGTCCGCCATCGGGCAATGGGTGGTGCTGAACAGCGCAGGCCAGATTTCCGGGCTCTATGACGCCACCTTTGTCCAGCGCAAAAAGGCGTGGAGGCTAACGCGACTGCAATGGACCGGCGACCGGTTGGGATACAGCATTCCGCGCCAATTCTGTCATATGCCCGGTGACGTGACGCCTGACCGGCTCGCCAAGGCCCAGTCTGCCCGCATTGCCGCGGAAGAGTCGCTGATCAAGGCGGAAGCGCGGCGCGAAAAGGCCGAAGCGACACTCGCGACGACCGAGCCGGGGCCTCTGCTCGCCATCGCAGAGGCTGACGCGAACAGCGCGCGTGAGGCAGAGGCGAAGGCCCGCGCCGCGGTGGAGGATGCAGCCTATGCGCTCTCCAGCGCAGAAGACAGGGCGCGGCGCGAAGCCGAGGAGGATCAGCGCACGCTCAATTGGGATGCGCGGCGAGGGATTTAGTGGCGCGACGGCATCAGATTGAATCAAACCGCTCATGGTGAGGAGGGACTGAGCTTGTCGAAGGCCCGTCTCGAACCACACACGGTCCTTCGAGACACCGCTTCGACAGGCTCAGCGGTTCCTCAGGATGAGCGGATCACTGAAAAGTCATCTGACTTTAGCCCCGCTTGCGGGCCTTGAGTTCCGCGCTCGCAGCCTTGTCGAGCGATGCAGCCAGTCCGCTCAATCCGCTGCCCGTCTTGGCCGCAACACTGCTGACCAGCTTGACCGGAGCCTTGGCGACCGCGCGAGAGGTGCCTGGGCGGGTGTAGATCACATTGGCATAGCCAAGCCGGGGCGCTTTGCCCTCACGCGCGGCGGCCATCGGCGGCTCAGCCTTGGGGCGAGCCAGCTGGGGCGCTGCGGGCGCGGGCGTCGCGCTATCAGGCAGGCGCATCGGCGCTCTGCCTTCGGGGTAGATAAAACCGTGCGTCGGCCATGCGGTCGTGCCCAGATCCTGCGTGGGCGCAAACCACACGCGCACGCGGCTCCAGTCATTGCGGTCAGACACATCGATCACGCGGACATTCTGTTCAATCTGGCCGCGCCGTCCGTTGATGGGGGACCAATTGGAGTGGGTGACAAGAATGGTCCGGTCATCCACGATCCGGCTGACAGCGGCCACATGCCCCAATTCCATCGCGCCATGCGGCTTGAATGCCAGCACCGCGCCGCGCTTGGGTTCATTGCCGCGCTTGTAGCGTCCGGCGGCCTGCCCCCACCAGGTATGCGCATCGCCCCTGATCTGAATGCCCGACAGGGACCGCGCAACCGGCACGCATTCCCAATGCTGGAGCTTTTGTGAAACGGGGATGGCGATCACCGGCTGGACTGCAATAAGCGCAAGAGCCAGAGCCGGAAGGGCGAGACGCGGTTTGAACATGAGCAACCCTCTGCCAAATCAGGGTTAAAAAACGCTCAATGTCAGCGATATGACACGGTCAAACCGCTTATTCGTGCGATGAAACGGCCCCGCCCAGGCTGAGATTGGCATGATGCTGCTCGTGCCAGTCCTTGCGCGTGCGCGCGTAGATAAAACAGTCAGATGGATCACCCATTCCGAAACCGGAACTGCGCAACAGCCCTTCGCGAACGAAGCCACAGCGTTCGGCGACTTTCCATGAGGCCGTGTTCCACACTTCAATCATGAGTTGCAGCCGGTAACAGTTGCTCTTTTCTTCAAAGAGCTTGTCTGCAAGCAGGCTCAAGGCGGCGGTGGCATAGCCGTGTCCGCGATCCACTGGATCATGGATGATGTAACCCAGTTCATAGCCATGGATGCATGGTGCGGATCGGTAGGATTGGCAGGTGCCCACCATCTTGCCATCGGCTTCGATCACCCATGCGCCTGACTCCTCTTGCAAAAAGCCGGTTTCATCCCAGCTGCGCTTCAAGGCCTCCACCGTAGGGAGGGACTGAGTGATGGAAACGGTGAAATCGAATGCGGCTATGGCAGGCAGGTCTTCGATCATGACGGGGCGGAGCATGACAGTCATGGACTGAGTCTACAGGCTTTTGCTGGAGCGGCAACCGACCTGCGCTTGACCTTCCCGCGTCACTGCGCAACCAAGGGCCATGACCAACTCAACCTCCATGCTCGAAGCCGATTTCGGCACGCTCCCCGCCCTTGTCAAAGCTCATGCCGCCGAACGGCCCGACGCGATTGCGCTCGCCGATCCGGCAGGGCGTCTCAGCTGGGCCGAATTTGACGCTCTGGGAGACCGGATTGCGGCGCGGCTTCAGGCTGATGGATTTCAGGCAGGCGATGCGACCGCGATTGCCGCCTATAACTCGGTCTGGGTGGCGTGCGCGCAACTGGGCACACTCCGCGCGGGCGGTGTCGCCGGCCTGATCACCAACAGCGCAACCGGCGAGCAGATGGCGGCGATGATCCGCGATACCGGCGCGAAACACCTCTTCCTTGATTCGGCAGCCGCAACCTCGCTGGAGGGGCAGGAGATGCAGCCGCTCACCCACATTGCGCTTGATGGCAGCAGCGCGGGCGAGGCGCTGGACACGTGGATGGCCCCGGCGGGCACGGTGCCCGCGTCGGTCGAGATCACGCCAGACATGGGCTTCAACATCATCTATTCGAGCGGCACCACCGGCACGCCCAAGGGCATTGTCCACGCGCACAAGATGCGCTGGCAGCATATCATGCGCAGTGCGGCGACCTATGGGCCGGACGCGGTGACGATCCTCTCGACCCCGCTTTATTCGAACACCACCATGGTCAGCTTCCTCCCCACACTGGCGGGTGGCGGGCAGGTGGCGCTGATGCCCAAGTTCGATACTTTGGGCTTCCTCCAGCTTGCTGCACGCGAACGCGCGACGCACGCGATGCTGGTGCCCGTCCAGTATCGCCGCCTGATGGCGCATCCTGATTTTGACAGCTTCGATCTGTCTGCCTTCAAGGTGAAATATTGCACCAGCGCGCCCTTCTCTGCCGAATTGAAGGCCGAAGTGCTGCGGCGCTGGCCGGGCGGACTGGTCGAGTTTTACGGCCTCACCGAAGGCGGTGGATCGTGCGTGCTGGTGGCGCATGAATTTCCGGACAAGCTCTACACCGTCGGGCGGCCCATTCCGGGGCATGACATGCGCGTGATTGACGAGGATCTGAACGAACTGCCGCTCGGTTCGGTTGGCGAAGTGGTGGGCCGCTCGCCTGCCATGATGACCGGCTATAACAACCGCCCCGACGCGACCGACGCGATGAAATGGTGGGATGCAGACGGCAACCTTTATTACCGCCACGGCGATATTGGCCGGTTTGACGAAGACGGCTTCCTGACCCTGATGGACCGGGCGAAGGACATGATCATTTCGGGTGGCTTCAACATCTATCCCAGCGATCTGGAGCAGGTGCTGGCCGAGCATCCCGGCGTGATCGAATGTTCCGTAATCGGCGCGCCGCATGAAGATTGGGGCGAAACCCCGGTGGGCTTCGTGGTTTTGCGCGATGGCGTGAGCGCGGATGAGGTGCTGGCCTTTGCCAACGGCAAGGTGGGCAAGACGCAGCGCCTCAACCGGCTGGTCGTGACCGATGAATTGCCAAGGAGCCCAATTGGCAAGGTGCTCAAGCGGGAGTTGCGGGACCGGTTGTAGGGAGAACGACACGACGTGCGACTGACAGCGTGTCTCGCGGTGACGCTCCTGTGCCTGAGCGGTTGCGGTCCGAGCGGTGCAGGGACAACGCCTGAGCCGCCCAGTCCGCCTGCACCGCCCAACGCAGTGGCAACGGTGCGCGTTGCGCTGTCCGAAGGGGTTCCCGTCAAATTGCGGCAGGGCTTTCTGCATGGTTTGACTACGGGTCAGATTTCCGAGTTGACCCAGGACCGGATCACAGCCTTGCAGCCCGGTGCCTGGCGGGTAAGCAACCTGTTCGGTACGTTTGAGATTGTCGTGCAACAGCAGGTACAGGCCCGGTTCGGCACCCGCGTGGCATTCAACCTTCAGGACCAGTTTTCAGCCCAATGGGGCAACCCCGTGGTCGTCGGCCCCGATTGCGTGGCCAACACGCCGTCTCACTGCTTTGCGGATTATGGTCAGCTCAAGACCGCCTGGTCCATATTTGCGGACCAGTTCATGCAAAGCGTGGTCACCCGCGCCGCGCCGGTGGACCAGTATGACATTTTCAGCGAGCCGGGATCGACATTCAAAGGCGTCACGCAAGCGCAACTGTTTGAGCTGCTCAAGATTGCGCATGATGCCATCCGCCGGGTCAAACCCGATGCCGTGATTGTCGCGCCGAGCATTGAACGCTTCGATGCGGTGGGCCTGCGCGCCATGGCTGACTTTGCAGCCGCCAGCGGTGTTCGGATCGACGCGCTGTCGTGGCACGAACTGGAAGGCACGCCAGCTGATGTTGCCGCGCATGTCACCGCCGCGCGCCAGCTCGCCTCTCAGGCTTACGCGACTTCGCCCGTGCTCGCCCCGACGCAGATCCACATCAATGAATATGGCGCGCCGCAAAACCACCTCATACCGGGCTGGACACTGGGCTGGCTGGCCGCATTCGAGGCATCCGGGGTCGATGTGGCGACGCGCGCCTGCTGGCAGGCAACGGCTGTATGGAGCGATTGCGCCAACGGGCTCAATGGCTTGTTGCTTGAAGACAACAGCACGCCGCAACCTCTTTATCATGTGCACCGCTTCTGGGCGGCGCTGCCTGCTGGGCGGCTGCCTGCGACCAGTGACACGGCAGGCGTCGTGGCCATCGCCGCGCGTGATGGGGCGGGCGTTGCGCTGTTGCTGGGCCGGTATAGCTGTGGCAGCGGCGGGGAATGGTGCCTTTGGGCCGGATTGCCCGTGGGCGGCCAACCCCTTGGCCCCGCTCGACCTCCGGATTGAACTGGATGGCCTTGGCTCAGCGACAGCAGCGCGCGCTTCAATTGAATGTGCTACAAACCTCGCCACGCCCGGTGCGCTGTCCGTGCCAGTTAACCGTGCCCCTGTGTCAGCGGCGGTTTCGGCCGGTCGTGTGAAGCTCACCATCTCCAGCGTGGGCGATGGTGACGTCTGTGCGGTGCGGGTGGTCCTGTCTGGGTAGTGCATAGCCGGTTCGCCTCGCCTCCCCCCCCCGTCGCCCCGCACGTGATGCGGGGCCAGGCTTCTTCAGCGCGCGTGCTGGAAAGAAGCGCACACCATTCCCCCGTCATGCTGAACTTGTTTCAGCATCCATGCCTCGGCGTTGGAGCATGTTCAGCGGTGGAGATCGGACTCCGAATTTTGAGGCATGGACCCTGAAACAAGTCCAGGGTGACGGAAGATGAGGCGAAATTACCGTCGAATTATCCTATATGTTCCACTATTGTTCTTGCCTTTTTGCGGTTCTGGCGCTACAGGTCGGGGCGTCATTTCATCCTGTTTCTAGGGC
>CALMZE010000197.1 GCA_937870585.1 uncultured Sphingomonadales bacterium
CGGTGGTGCTGTTCGGGCGGCGGAGAGCGGCCCGGCATCGGCACGCGGAAATTCTGGCCCACCTGCGTGGGGGAGTCCGCCGTGAACGCCAGCTCGATCTCAGGCTCGCGGGCAATGGCGCGCGCCGTTCCGGTCAGCACCTGTTTGAAGGATTCCAGGGGAGATTGTTCAGCCATGACCCCATGCTCCTAGGGCGGAGAACGCCAGGGGGGAAGGGGGAATTGAGCGCTTTACCCCTTCGCTGCATCCGCCAGTTCGCGGCTGCGGCGCGCCGTCGCCTCCAGCGTGGCGGCGATGAGCGCATCCATGGCGGCATCGCGGTCCAGCACAGACAGGCCTTCTGCCGTCGTCCCGCCCTTGCTGGTGACGCGAGCGGCGAGATCGTCGGGATGATCCGGGCTTTGAGCAACAAGCGCAGAGGCCCCTTCGACCATGCCCTTGGCCAGCCGCATCGCCTGATCGTCTGGCAGGCCGAGCGCTGAGCCGCTCTTGGCGAGGGCCGCGACGAAGCGATAGAGAAAGGCGGGGCCAGAGCCGGATACGGCTGTCAGCGCGTGAAACTGGTCTTCATCGGCCAGCCACTCGGCGATCCCCAATTGGCGCATGGCCGCATCGACTGCAGCGCGCGCGGCCTCATGCCCGCCATCCATCATCAGACCCGTCACGCCCTTGCCCAGCCGTGCGGCAAGATTGGGCATGGTGCGCACAATCGCGCCTGCCTGCTGAAAGCGCTTGCGCAACTGGCCGAGTTCAACGCCAGCGAGCATGGAGAGCAGGATAGTCTGTTCGGTCACCGCCCCGGCATAAGCGGGCAGAGCTTCATCCAGCATTTGTGGCTTGATGCCCAGAACGAACAGCGCAGGGGCCGCTTCGCCCTGTGGTGGCGTGGAGACCCAGCGCACGCCGGAAATCGAGGCCGGGGCCGGATCAATCACTGTCACCTGCGTCGCATCGAGCCCGCATTCGAGCCAGCGCGACAGGATCGCCCCGCCCATATTGCCGCATCCGGCAAACCAGACCGCGCCTTCAATCGGCCAGCTCATGCTTCACCTGCCGTTTCCACCATCGCGGCAGAGAGCGCTTCGGTGGGAGACTTGCCGCCCCACATCACGAACTGGAACACCGGATAATAGCGATCCAGCTCACCAATCGCGGAGTCGATTAGTGCGTCAGCCATTTCCATGTCGAGCTGCGGTCGGTCCTGGCTTTCGAGCAATGTGGCGTGGCGAAATACGATCGAGCCATTGCCAGACCACATTTCGAAATGGCCGATCCATAGCTGTTCGTTGATCAGGCCGATGGTTTCATAGAGCGCGGCATAGCTGGTCTGCTGCACGGTAATGTCTGGAAAGGCGAGGAACTGGAGCACGCGATCATCCTCACGCCAGATGCCGCGCAATTCATATTGGCCCCATGCGCCTTGTGCGGCGGCGACAACTTCTTCTTCCCCGATGCGTTCATGCGGCCAGTTCTGCGCGTGAAACCAGTCGGAAATGGTGTCGATGGGCGTGCTGCCACCCGGCGGGGGCGGGTTGAAATCGTCTTCAAAGGCCATGCGCTGCCCTTTGCGCCGCACTTTTGTGCGGTGCAAGGCGAGAACGCACTTAACTGTGGAAAAGCGTTCGTTCAGCGCTGCACCAAGGGCGCCAGAGGGCCTGTAAGCCGGGTTCTGTCCCCCTCCTTGCGGAGGTTAGGCGACCATTCCTCTAGGCGTACGGTTGCCCGCACGCTCAAGCAATCAACCCGGGCGACCGGCAGGAGGAATGCCATGCGCCGCCCCTATTCGATTTTGCTCCCGGTGGGGTTTGCCATGCCGCCTCTGTTACCAGAGCCGCGGTGCGCTTTTACCGCACCCTTTCACTGTCGCGGGGCCGAAGCCTGCGCGACCTGCTTTCTGTTGCACTGTCCCTGGGGTCACCCCCGCCGGGCGTTACCCGGCACCGTTCCTCGCTGGAGCCCGGACTTTCCTCCCGTGCGTCCTTTCGGAAACGCACCGGCGGCCGCCCGGCCCTCTGGCGCATCGGCCCCCTAGCATGATGCTGCGCCTCTCGACAATCTCCCCTCTCTGGCCTAACGCGACGCGCAACTGATCCGATGCAGCAACAAGGGATGTTCAGTCCGATGGTCATGGCAAGCAAGGTACTCGATCGCGTTCTGGTGATGGAAATGGTGCGCGTCACCGAAGCAGCGGCGATTTCCGCCTCTACGCTGGTCGGACGCGGGGATGAAAAGGCGGCCGATGCTGCCGCTGTGGAAGCAATGCGCGCCGCGCTCAACGAACTGGCCATGGATGGCACGGTCGTGATCGGCGAAGGTGAGCGCGATGAAGCACCGATGCTCTTTATTGGTGAGAAGGTTGGCTCGGCCATCGGCACTGGACCGAAGATCGACATTGCGCTTGATCCGCTCGAAGGCACAACGATCACGGCAAAGGCCGGTCCGAATGCGCTCGCGGTGCTGGCTGTGGCGGAAGAAGGCAATCTGCTGAACGCGCCCGATGTTTACATGGACAAGCTGGCGGTTGGCCCCGGCTATCCCGATGACATTATCGACCTGAACAAGACGCCCACCGAGAATGTGGAAGCCGTCGCCAAGGTCAAGGGCGTGACGCCCGCTGAAATCATCGTTTGCGTGCTGGATCGCCCGCGCCATGAAAAGCTGATCGCCGAACTGCGTGGTATCGGCTGCGGCGTAGCGCTCATCCCTGATGGCGACGTGGCGGGCGTGATTGCGGTCACCAACCCGGAAACCACCATCGACATGTATATGGGCTCTGGTGGCGCGCCTGAAGGTGTTCTGGCGGCAGCGGCGCTGCGCTGCGTCGGTGGCCAGTTCAAGGGCCGTCTGCTGTTCCGCAATGATGACGAACGCAGCCGCGCGCGCAAATGGGGCATCACCGATCTGGACTATGTCTATGATCTCAAGGAACTGGCGAAGGGCGACTGCATCTTTGCGGCAACCGGCGTCACCGATGGCTCCCTGCTTGACGGCGTGAAGCGTCTGCCCGGCGGCAAGATGACGACCGAATCGGTCGTGATGCGCGCCTCGTCGGGCACTGTGCGCTGGGTGAAGGGCGAACACCGCAAGGCTTAACGCGCTTTTTACCCTGTATCGCTAAGCCCGGACTCTCAAATGGAGTTTGGGCTTAGGGTGCATGGGAGAGGTTTCGCGTTTCATCCCTGATCAAGCAAAGCGCGCATTTTTCGCGCTGTTTCCGCCTGCGCCCGAAGCATTGCATACTGCGCTGCATCAGGTGCAGTATCAATCGATTGATCGGCAGGTGCCACTGCTCCATTCGATTGCCATGTTGAATGTGCTGATTGTTATGGCGGTCAGCATGGCCGATGGCCTGCCGCGCTCCAGCTATGCGTGGATGCCGATCCTGATTGTATACAGCCTCGTGCGCATGGCGCGCTGGCGTGCGTCCAGCGATGCCGGCCCGGATCAGGCGCAGCGCGCCGCCATGCTCAAAAGTGCAGCGCGGACGACCAATATCCTGCTTGCCCTGTTTGCAGGCTGGGGCACGGTGACGCTTCATATCGGGCTCTATTCACATCCTCTGGTCGTGCCGATGTCGATGATGTTTGGCGGGATCTGCGTTACGCACAGTCTTGTCTCGCTGCGTGGCGCATCGATTGGCGGCATGGCGCTGACAGTGTTTCCCATGGCCATTGCGATGATGCTGACAGGAGACTTTCATCTTCATGCGCTCGGTATCATCCTGATCGTGGTGGGTGTGCTCCAGCTGCGGATCAATTTCGAGCAATATCGCAACATGATCGCAGCTTTGCAGCTGGAGGCAGAGAATCATGCGCTCGCCCATACCGATCCGCTGACCGGGCTCGCCAATCGCCGCGCGATCATGGCGGCTCTTGATGAGGCCGAGGCCGAATTCGCACGTGGTGGCCCGGCTTTTGGCGTGGCACTGATCGATCTGGACGGGTTCAAGGCGGTCAATGATGATCATGGCCACCATGCCGGGGATTTTGTTCTGGAGACTGTGGCAGAGCGCTTGCGCGCGCTCAAAGGGCCGCATGATTTGCCCGGCCGATTGGGTGGGGATGAGTTCATCATCCTGTTCCACAATCTGAGCGGGTCAGAAGATGCTGCCCTGCGTGCCGCCCATTATCTCGTCAATCTGGGGGGCACTTGCGATCTGGATGGCCTGACGCTGACTGTGCGTGCCAGTCTGGGTTATGCCGCTGCTCCGCTCCATGGGGAAACGGCCCAGCGTCTGCTCCATGTCGCAGACAAGGCGCTTTATGCCGCCAAGCGCGATATGCGCTCCAATCCCGCCCATGACAGGCGGGCTGCGGCCTAAGCCTTCAATCCATTTGCGGGCCGAGTTCTGGGTCCAGATCGCGCGGGCGGATGAAGCGGGCGAGGGTGCCGCTCTTGCTCTCAATATCGGCCCAATGCGCAACATCGAAATGCAGTTCGGCAATCGCGGCGGTCGGAAATTTTTCTTCCAGCTCGTCGCGCAAGGTGTCGCCCTTCACCGGCGGCACCAGATCGAGCACGAGATCCTCCAGTCCGGGATTATGCCCACAGACCAGCATCGTATCCCCGTCTTCGGCGTGCGCGTGAATCACGTCGAGCAACGTGTCGCCTGATGCGAGATAGACCTTGCGGTCCCAATTGGGGTGGAGAATCCGGCCATAGCCCTCCCAAAAGGCATCGAGTGTTTCGACGCAGCGGATCGCGGGAGAGGCGAGCACGGTGGAAAAGTTCAGCCCCAGTTCCGCGCAATGCTGCCCCATCAGCCGCGAGCCCAATATGCCGCGTTCATTGATGGGCCGATCAAAATCGCGAGAGACAGCTGCGTCCCAGCCGGATTTGCCGTGGCGGAAAAGATAGAGCGTTTTCATGGGCTGCCTGATGCGCCAAAACGGGGGGAAGGAAAAGCCCCCGTCTGGCGCATCAGGGCCGGATCAGAAGAGTTTGGTGAGATAATAAAAGAGCGCAGCCACACTGGCAGAGGCGGGCACAGTCAGCACCCAGGCCACCAGCAGATTATTGGCAACGCCCCAGCGCACGGCAGATTCGCGCTTCGCCGCGCCCACCCCGATGATCGAGCCGGTGATGGTGTGCGTGGTCGAAACCGGAATGCCCAGCCATGAGGCGCTGAACACGATGATTGATCCCCCCAGCGATGCGGAAAAGCCGCCATGGTGCGTGAGTTTGGTGATCTTGGTGCCCATTGTCTGGATGATCTTCCAGCCGCCGGACAAAGTGCCAAGCCCGATGGCGATATAGCAGCTGATCGCCACCCAATGCGGCACATGGAAATCGCCGTGCAGATAGCCGGTGGAATAGAGCAGCACGGTGATGATACCCATTGTCTTCTGCGCGTCATTCAAGCCGTGGCTCAGCGAATAGGCAGCGGACGAGACGATGTGCATGGCCTTCATGCTCCGCTCAGCCCGGCTCGCCATGGTGTTGCGCAAGGCCCATGAGCTGATCAGCACAATCATCATCGAAACGATCATGCCCAGCGTGGGGGACAGCACGATGGCGATCAGCGTCTTGTTGAGGCCGGCCCATTGAATGGCCGGAAACCCGCCATGGGCGAGGCCCGCGCCGACTATGCCGCCAACCAGCGCGTGCGAGGAGGAGGAGGGGATGCCCTTCACCCAGGTCAGTACGTTCCAAAACATCGCGCCGCACAATGCGCCAAACACAACGGCGGGCGTCACCAGATCCTTGTCGATCAGACCCTTGCCAATGGTTTCCGCAACCTTGTGCAGGCCGGGGAACCAGAGCGTGAGGAAATAGGCGGCGAAGTTGAAAAAGGCTGCGAATGCGACGGCCTGCACCGGCTTCATCAGCTTGGTGGAGACAACGGTGGCAATCGAGTTGGCCGCATCATGCAGGCCGTTCAGAAAATCGAACGCCAGCGCGACGATGATCAGCCCGATCAGCAGCGGAAGGGCAAGTGTCGGTTCCATATTGGATACCCCTTATCCGGCCTGATCAGGCGTGGTCGATGACGATGCCGTCAATCTGGTTGGCGACGTCTTCAAACTTGTCGCACACCTTTTCAAGGTGACGATAAATTTCGTTGGTCACCACAAAAGCGGTGGGGTTGGAGCCGCCCAGTTCCTTGAACGCGGCCTTCAGACCGCGTGCATTCACTGCGTCAGCTTCACCTTCCATGCGAACGAGCTGTGCGGTCAGTTCATGCAGCTTTTCAGCATTGCCGTTCACATCGCGCAGCAGTGGCAGCGTCTGGGTGATAACGCCGGATGCTTTGACGATGATGTCCGCCATTTCCACCATTTCAGGCGTGAAGCTGGTCACGTCATACAGCTCGGCAGCGCCCGCTGTCTTGTACATCTGGTCAACGGCATCATCCATCACGCTGATCAGCGCGGTGATGGCACCGCGATCAAACGGCGTCAGAAAGATGCGGCGCACATCCTGAAGGACGGCGCGGGTGATGGCATCGGCTTCATGCTCGACATCTTCGATGCGTTTGATGTTGGCGGCCAGCTCTGGCCCGCCCCGGACCATTTTGGCCAAAGCTTCGGCGCTCTTGGCGATGGTGACACCATGCGCTTCGAATTGATCGAAAAACGTCCCCGATTGCGGCAGCAGCTTCTGAAACCAGGCGAACATGTCGCTTTCCCCCTCAACAACGCCCGGAACAGGCCGGACACCCCGAAACATAACGCACCGCGACTCAGGCCGGCGCAGCGTGCGTGTGATGGCCTTATGACAGGTCCATGACAGTTTTGTGACACTCTCTTTCGCTGACAAAGCAGAAACGGGCTTCTATGCTGCCCGCTATGACCACAACCGCAGAAACCGCACTGGTTGCGCTGCTGGACATGCCC
>CALMZE010000198.1 GCA_937870585.1 uncultured Sphingomonadales bacterium
AAGGCGCGCGGCGTGGGCCCGGTGATCGCCACTGATCTTTCGGCTGAGCGCCGCGCGGCAGCGGAAAAGACGGGGGCAGACATCGTGCTCGATCCGCGTGAGCATAGCCCGCACGACAAGTGGGAGGGCTTTGATGTGCCCGCCACGATGGCGAGCTTCAGCACCGCACAATTGCTGGGCCGCTCGCTGCGGGATGCGATTGTTTTTGAGTGTGTCGGTGTGCCGGGGATGCTGCAGAACCTCATCCAGAACGTGCCGCCAACCGCGACCATCGTTGTTGTGGGCGTCTGTATGGAAAGCGATGTAATCGAGCCTTCACTTGCCATCAACAAGCAACTCAGCCTGAAATTCGTGTTCGGGTATAGCGCCGATGAATTCGCGGCGACGCTCCACGCGATTGCGCAGGGAGAGCGGGTGCATGAGCCGCTATTGTCCGGCAGTGTCGGGCGGTCTGGTGTGGCCGATGCGTTTCAGCGCCTCACGGCGGGCGGGGATTGCATCAAGATCATGGTCGATCCCTCACGCGCCTGATCAATCGCTGCTGAGGTAGAGTTCAGCGATTCAGTCTCCGCCGTCCTGAGCTTGTCGAAGGACCGTTCTGTCTGTTCACAAGGCGGTCCGAAAAAGAACGGTCCTTCGACAAGCTCAGGATGGCGGGGTTGGGGCTGATGCCTTTAACCTCAATTTGAATCAATCGCCCTCCCACCCCCCTCGCCCGCGGGGGGGACGCCTGTCCCCCCAAGCGCGTTTGCAATCTCATGCGGGAGGGGGGAGAGCACCCGCTCGCCCCCCGCCTGTCCAGCACCGGCGACGGCATAGACCCAAGGGCGCCCGATCAGCGCAGCCTTGGCCCCGTTTGCGAGCGCCTTCACCACATCCTGCCCATTGCGCACGCCGCCATCGACCAGCAGCGTGGTTTCACTCCCCACCGCGTCAGCAATGCGCGGCAGCATGGCGATGCCGGACGAGACACCATCCAGCTGCCGCCCGCCATGGTTGGAGACGATCATGCCATCCGCGCCTACCTTCACCGTCTCACGGGCGTCCTCGGGATCGAGAATGCCCTTGAGCACCAGTGTGCCGCTCCAGATGGTGCGCAGCCAGGCAATGTCTTTCCATGTGACGGAAGCATCAAACTGCCCGCCCAGCCATTGCTGGAAATCGACCACTGAGCCGCCCGTTTTCACATAGCGCGCGATATTGCCGAAATGGTGCGGGCGACCGCGCAGCGCGACATCATAGAGCCAGCGCGGGTGCATCGCATAGTCAACCGGCCCGGCGCGCAGCCGCTTCCAGCCCGTAAGTCCGCCCGTCAGGCCATTGCGCACATCGCGGTAGCGCGCGCCCATCACCGCCAGATCAACGGTGAACACAAGCGTGCGGATGCCCTGCGCCCAGACATGATCGAGCATCTCTTTCACGATGCCGCGATCCTTGAGCATGTAGAGCTGGAACCAGAAGGGCATATTCGACACAGCGGCCACTTCCTCCGTCGGGCAGATGCCCACCGTAGACAGGCAAAAGGGAATGCCCGCCTTGTCCGCAGCGCGCTTGGCCTGCACTTCAGCCCGGCGCGCCATCATCCCTGCCATGCCCACGGGCGCGAGGATGAGTGGCATTTTGAGCGGCGCGCCGAACAGGCTGGTGCTGGTATCGACCTTGGACACATCGCGCAGCACACGCTGGCGGAGACGGAGGTTTTCAAAATCCGTAGCGTTCTGCCGCAGCGATACTTCCTCCCCGGCACCGCCATCCAGATAGTCGAACAGGCCGCGCGGAACCCGGCGTTCAGCCAGTGTGCGATAATCGCTGACGGTGGCAGGCTGGAGATTGAGCGAGGGCATCACATCATCGCTTCGATCAGGCGCGGGCCTTTGTGAGCGAGCGCATCGGCCAGGGCTTCACGGAACGCCTCAGCAGTTTCCACGCGCACGGCGGGCACGCCCATGCCTTCGGAGAGCAAGCACCAGTTGATCGCCGGGTTCTTGAGATCGAGCATCGAAAGCGCCTTGGGGCCGGGGTTCTGCACACCGACGCGCATCAGCTCAATGTTAAGGATCGCGTAGGAGCCATTGTTGAGGATCACGGTCGTCACATCCAGCTTCTCACGCGCCATCGTCCACAGCGCCTGACAGGTATACATGCCGCCGCCATCGGCTTGCAGCGCGATCACCTTGCGGTCGGGGCAGGCGACAGCAGCCCCGGTGGCGAGCGGCAAGCCTTGCCCAATCGCGCCACCGGTCAGCATCATCCAGTCATGCTTGCGCGCGCCCGCCGTCATCGGGAACGCCGCCATGCCTGCGGTTGCTGACTCGTCCGAAACGATGGCGTTCTCCGGCATGAGTTCAGTCAGGATCGCGGCGAGATTGAATGGGGTCAGCGGGCCGCCTTCCGCTGGGGGTATGGCCAGCGCCTGAACCGCAGGATCAGCAGGTGCATCCAGCGAATCCGCCAGCGCCGTCAGACAGTCCAGCGCATCTTCCCGTGCGGAAGCAAGCCGCACCAGCTCCGCGCCTTCGGGGGAAAGCCAGCTTGGCTTGCCGGGGTAGGCGAAGAAGGAGACCGGCGGTTCGCTGCCTGCGAACACGATGGTCTTGAAGTCCTTCAGATAGTCAGCGGCCTGCTCTCCGAAATACGGCAGGCGCTCCACGGGCACACGGCCTTCGCCGCGTTGCAGGCGCGCCGCAAACGTCTCGCAGATCAGACGCGCACCGGTTGCAGCCGCAATCCGTCCGGCGGCATGGAGCGCATCCTCACGCAGCGCCCGTCCGCCGAGAAACAGCGCCTTGGGTCCATCACCGCGCAAGGCCTGTGCGGCTTCTGCAACAACGGATGCAGGCACTTTGGGCACATCCGGGGCTGTGGCAGGGGCGACAGCGGCGGAGCCTTCATTCCACGCATGATCCGCCGGCACGATCACCGTGGCTACCTTGCCGGGATAGGTCTGTGCCACTGAAAAGGCTTCTGCACCAGCCTGTGCCAGATCACGCCCCGAACGGGATTTGCGCACCCAGTCAGACATGGGCGCGGCCACGCCGTTCGCGTCGGAGGTCAGCGGCGCATCATGGTGCAGGTGGTAGGTCGCATGATCGCCCACCAGATTGATCACCGGAGAGGCCGCGCGGCGCGCATTGTGGAGGTTCGCAAGACCATTCGCCATGCCGGGGCCGAGGTGGAGCAGGGTGGCCGCAGGCTTGTCCGCCATGCGTCCATAGCCGTCTGCCGCGCCGGTCACTACGCCTTCAAACAGCCCCAATATGGCGCGCATCCCGTGCTGGCTATCAATCGCGGCGACCAGCTGCATTTCAGATGTGCCGGGGTTGGCAAAGCAGACATCCACCCCGCTGTCCTTGAGCGTCTGGATGAGGGCTTGGGCACCATTCATGTCATTCTCTCCCTGTTGCGGCCCTTGAGACTCGCGGTGTGAAATCTTGGCGCATCGCGTGCGCGCGGGGAAGGGCTGATCAGGCCAGAACCTTGCCGGGGTTCAGAAGATTCAGCGGGTCCATCATCGCCTTCAACTGGCGCATCAGCGCAATTTCTTCCTCAGTCCGCGAAACATGCAGCCAGTCACGCTTTTCCAGCCCGATGCCATGTTCGGCAGAGAGTGATCCGCCCAGAGCCTTGAGTGGTGTGTAAACCAGCTCCTCCGCCTTGTGCCGCAGCGCTTCGTCCCATGGGCGCGGCGCGACGAGGACGTGCAGATTGCTGTCCCCCATATGGCCGAAGACGATCACCTTCGCATCTTCGCCCCATTCCTGCGCGACCGTTGCGCGCAAGTCTCTGACATAGCCGTCCATCGCGCTGATCGGCAGGCTGATGTCGAATGTGGCGCAGGGGTAAAAATCGGTGACAAGGCCAATGATGTCTTCGCGGACACCCCAGATCGCCGCGCGCTGCGCAACCGAGCTGGCCAGCACGGCATCGCTTGCGAACCCCCGTTCCAGCGCCTCGCCCAGCATATCGGCAAACAGCGCTTCGTCGCGCTCCGCATCGGTTCCCGTTGCTTCCAGTACGACATAATGCTCATGCCCGCCGGGAAGGGGCGGCTGATGGCGGCCGCTGGTGATGGCAATCTGTTCGTAATGCGCGCGCCACATCACTTCGAACGAACTGAGCAATCCGCCCAGCCTGCGCCCCGCGAGCGCGAACAGGCTTGTCAGCCCTTCGAAACTGTCCGTGGCGATGAGCGCCGTCGCGACGCTTGCCGGGGCCGGTTGGAGCCGCAGCACTGCGCGCGTGACGAGCCCGAGCGTGCCTTCGCTGCCGATGAAGAGATGCTTCAGATCATAGGCCGCATTATTCTTGATGAGGCTGTTCATGGAAGAGAGGACGCGCCCATCGGCCAGCACCGCCTCCACCCCCAGCACATTGTCTCGCGTCATGCCGTGGCGCACCACGGTATTGCCCCCGGCATTGGTCGAAATGTTGCCGCCGATTGTGCAGGAACCGCGCGAGCCGAGTTCCACGCCATAGCTCAGCCCGTGTTCGGCAGCCGCCTCATGCACGGCTTGCAGCGAGACGCCTGCCTGCACAGTGATCGTGCGGCCAATCGGATCGATGGATTCGATGGCGCGCATCCGTTCAAACGAGATCTGGAAATCGGCCTCTGTCGCATCCGTACCATGAACCAGCCCGGTCAGCCCGCCTGCTGGCACCACGGGCTGCTTTGCCGCGTGACACAGCGCCATGAGGGCTGCGAGTTCCTCTGTAGAGCGGGGTCGAACAACAGCATGAGCGCCGCATTTGGTCATCCCCGTCCAGTCGGCGGGGCGAGACGAGGCATCTTCACCCGTCAATACGCCATTTTCCCCCACAATGTCCCGAATGCGGTCCAGCAGCGCCATCTCTCTCTCCCGTTGAATGGTGCAGCCTAACGCAGACCTTCAAACAAACCAAGGCGCGGGGGATACTTCCACCGCGCCTTGGTCCTTCATTCAATTCTTGCAGGTGCGAACTCAGGCCGCGCCGTCATTCAGCCCCTTGAAGCCGCTTTCATCATGCGGCCCGATGACAAGCTGTTCGACGATGCCGATCCCTTCGGACACGGTCCCATCGGCAGCCGTCATCTTCGCCTTGGCAATCGCCTGAATATGCAGATTGGGCATTTCAAGCGGATCGACCTGATTGGGATAGAGCGTTTCGCGTTCCACGGCGAAATCGCCCTTCCAGCCGCCATGCGTCCATTCGCTATGGCCATAGCCGATGCCCTTCATCAGGAAGGTGCTCATCGGTTCCCACTCCACGGAAATGGGCTTGCCGGCTTCGTCCTTCATGTTCAGGCGCGCGGTGGTGGCGTGGCGCGTGCCCTTGCCCCAATCCATGCTGAACTTTTCATCATGCAGATGAATCGCGTCGGTCTGGGCACCGCCATCCTTCATCACGCTGGCGCGGCGATTCCACGGCACGCCCTGCTGATCTTCATTGACGTGTGCGTAAAGCGACTGATCGGCAAAGTTGGTGGGGCACCACAGCCAGTAGAATTGCGGGAAAGTCTGCGGCACCACCGGCTGCGGGTCAGCAGCGCCGATGGAGCGCACCCCCCAGCTACGATCTCGCGTGCCATAGCCAGCGGTATAGGTCTCGCGCTTGCCATCCACTTCGATCCAGCCGGTCACGACGCAGTTCACGGTGAAGCGCGTCAGATCCATCATCATGCGGCTGCCGACACGGCGGGTGAAGCGCGGTTCCTGGAACGGTTCGGAACGACCGGTGAACAGCAAGTCTGCCGAAATGCCTTCGTGATTCTCCACGATCAACCGGACTGATTTGAGCGCCTCCACCACCTCGATGCGGATCGGGCCACAGCTCATATCCATGCGCTCAAAGTTCAGGATGCGCGAAGTGTGGATGCAATGCTGCACGCCATCGCGGATGAATGAGAAATGCGCATCCGCCACGTTGACATGGGGGTAAATGCCAAACGCGGCGCCGAAATAGCCACTGCCATCGGGCTGGTAACCGCAAAAGAAGAAGCGGTCATAAAAATTGCGGTCGGTGCCTGAGAAGGCAATCGGCTCAGCGGTCTGGTGGATGGGGTATTCGTCGCCCTTGGTCAGCATTGTTTCTCTCCTGTGTGTTCAGAATCTCGTGAATGAAATTGACCGATTCCTCAAGCACGGGAATGCGGTTTTTGAACAAGGCGGAAAGCGCCATCACGGGGAGATTATGCTCGACTCCATCGAGTTCCTGCACCGTCGCTTGGCCCTGTGCAGAATCCATCGCGGCCTTGAGCTTGCGGGCATTGCGAATGCGCACAGTTGTGTCCGCCGTGCCATGGATCAGGAGGAGAGGAGGCGCATCGGCTCGCGCGAAGTTGACTGGCTGAGTCGCGCGCGGATCGGGCGCGCGGCTCATCGCATTGCGGGCGGAATCGGTTGTGAAGGGGTAAAAGTCGGTTGGGCCGGACAAGGCGACCACGGCCTTGATGGGGGAGGGTGTGCCGAGCCATTGCGGATCGAGCGCGATCATCAACGCATTATAGGCCCCTGCCGAATGGCCCATCACCGCGACTTGCGCCGGATCGCCACGATATTGAGCGACGTTGGCCTGCGTCCAGCGCACAGCGGCGGCGGCATCCGACACGAAATCGGGAAAATGCGCCTCGGGCACCAGCCGGTAATCGGGCGCGACTACCACAAAGCCCCGCGCGGCAAGGCTCCGTGCGGCAAAGCCATAATGATCCCGCTCCCCCCAATGCCAGCCGCCACCATAGAAGAAGACGATAACGGGCAGGGGTTGTGCGCTCTTCGCTTTGGGTGCCCACACGTCGAGCTTCAGCCTTGGATGCGCCGAAAGACGCGCCCTCTGCAACGCGCGTGACGCCCTGGTCACCAGAGATCAGCCGATCCGCCCGGTCCAGCAGCCACACAGGCGCGCGCCAATAGGCGAGGGCCAGCAAGGCAAGCAATGCAACTAACAAGGTGAGGACTGTTTTCATGCCGTGGATGCAGGGTGGGGCATAATGTCGGTTTGCGCGAAATCATTGCCCTTGAACAGCAATGGCAGGCTGCTGGCCTGTGCTGTGGCATAGGCGATGCAGTCACCATAATTGAGCTGCGCGGGATGTTGCCCTTTACCGAAGCGCGCATAGGCCTCTTTTGCGAGAGCTTCATGCGCTGATCCGAATGCGATGCAATGGCATTGCGGGTCTGCCAGCATGATCGGGAATGGGTCCAGCTCAATCAATCCCGGGTTCCGGATGAGCCAGATTCGGGCCTCCAGCAGGTTGCCTGTACTGATGGCCCAAGGCCGTGTGACGAGTATATCTTCAAATAACTCTGCCTCAGGTTCTGACTTGAAGATGGCCACCAGTACGGAGGTATCAACCACAAACTCAGGCATCATGCCGGAAGGCCATCTTCGCCATAGAGGTCTTCAGCGTCGAAGCGAATCCCATTATCGCGGACATGAGATTGTACTGGTTCAAGTGCCGCTCGCCAGCGCGCGCGTCGTTCTTCGATAGCAGCCTCATCGCGGGCATCTTTTTCAGCCAAGGCTTCCTCTATCAGCGCCGTGATGCTCTTGCCGTGACGCTGCGCGAGCTTCACGGCCAACGCATGGGCGCGCTCAGAGCGGATGCTGACTTGTTTGGTCATGCGTATATCCTGCTAGCAAAGATAGAATCTATGCTAGCAACCTATTTGAGTCAAACCTCAAAAACTCTCCACTGGCAGCGCCATCAGGCTTTCCGATCCCGCTTCCAGCTTGCGGCGCAGTCCGCCGGCTTCCGGCATGATGCGCTCAGCGAAGAAGCGGGCGGTGATCAGCTTGGCTTCCATAAAGGCCTTGTCTTCATGGCCCGCATCCAGCGCGGCTTGCGCGGCAGTTGCCATGCGCAACCACATCAGGCCGAGCGCGACAATGCCGGTGATGTGCATATAGGCGGTGGCGCCCGCGCCCGCATTATCCGGATTGGCGAGCGCATTCTGCATCAGCCACATCGTAGCAGCTTGCTGTTCGCCCAATGCCTTTTCGAGCCGCGTGGCGAAATCGGCAAGCGCGGGATTGGCTTTGGCGGCGGCGGCTTCCTCCGCAACAATCTTGAAGAAGAGCTGGATGCCGCGTCCGCCATTCATGGCGAGCTTGCGACCCACCAGATCCATCGCCTGAATGCCGTTCGTGCCTTCATAGATCATGGTGATGCGGGCATCGCGGACATACTGGCTCATGCCCCATTCTTCGATGAAGCCGTGCCCGCCATAAACCTGCTGCATGTTGGTGGCGACCTGATAGCCTATATCCGTGCCATAGCCCTTGATGACGGGCGTGAGCAGCGAAAGCAGATCATCGGCATCCTGCCGCTCCTGATCGGACTGGGCGGCATGGACAAGATCGACCTGAACCGCGCCCCACAGGCAGAGCGCGCGCAACCCCTCGGTCAGCGCCTTGCCCTCCATCAGCATCCGGCGGACATCGGCGTGGACGATGATCGGGTCAGCATTGGCGGCTGCATCCTTGGCGCCCGTCAATGAGCGGCCCTGACGCCGGTCTTTCGCGTACTGCACGCCATTCTGATAGGCGACATCACCCTGCGCCAGCCCCTGAATGCCCACGCCCAGCCGCGCGGCGTTCATCATGATGAACATGGCGGCGAGGCCCTTATTCTCTTCGCCCACCATATAGCCGGTTGCGCCGTCATAATTCATGACGCAGGTGGCGTTGGCGCGGATGCCCATCTTGTGCTCGATCGAGCCGCACGACACGCCATTCTTCTCGCCCAGAGACCCATCGGCATTGACGATGAATTTGGGCACGATGAACAGCGAAATGCCCTTTGAGCTTTCCGGCGCTCCCGGCGTCTTGGCGAGCACGAGATGGACGATATTGTCGGTCAGATCCTGATCGCCGCCGGAGATAAAAATCTTGGTGCCGGTAATCGCATAACTGCCATCGGCATTGGGCACGGCGCGCGTGCGGATCAGCCCCAGATCGGTGCCGCAATGCGGCTCGGTGAGGTTCATGGTGCCCGCCCATTCGCCGCTCACCATCTTGGGCACATAGGTCGCCTGTTGTTCGGGCGTGCCTTTCACAAGGATCGAGGAGACCGCGCCCATGGTGAGGCCGGTGTACATCGAAAACGCTTGATTGGCGGCCATGCGGAATTCTTCCATGGCAGAGCCGATGACGTGCGGCAGGCCTTGCCCGCCAAACTCCTCCGGTGCGGAGAGGCCGACCCAGCCACCATCCATATAGGCCTTGTATGCCTCCTTGAATCCCTTTGGAGTCGTCACTCTGCCGTCGGCATGGCGGATACAGCCTTCTTCATCGCCCGATTTGTTGAGCGGGAAGAGCAGTTCCTCGCAAATCTTGCCGCCTTCGCTCAGCACCGCATCCACCATGTCGGGCGTCGCGTTCTGGAAACCGGGCAGGTTCAGATATTTCTCCAGCCCGATCACATGATCGAGGATGAAGCGCGTATCGCGCACGGGCGCTGTATATTGCGGCATGACTCTCTCCTGCTTACAAACTAGTAACGCAGCTTAGCGGGCTGTGTCGGCCTCTTCCACCATCGTGATAAAGCGGGCCAATTCCTCGATATGCGCATCAATATCCACGCGCTGCTGCTTGAGCAGGGCGATGCGTGACTGGCATTTCTCGATGGTGACCTGACGCTGCGTGTGGCGACCATCGCCAATGTCATAGAGATCGATCATCTCGCGGATTTCGGCGAGGCTGAAGCCCACGCGCTTGGCCCGCAAAATCCACGCAAGCCGCGCACGATCCCGCTTTGTGTAAATGCGGGAGAGGCCACGCCGCACTGGGGCAATCAGGCCTTCATCCTCATAGAATCGAAGCGCGCGCGCCGTAACGTCAAACTCTTCCGACAGGTCGGAAATGCTGTACTGATCCTTGTCGAGCGGATCGACAATGTCGACGGTGGCATGATCGGGAGAATTCATGGCCACACTCTAGTTTCCGGTAACGTAAGCGTCAACTCACGCTTTGGATCCGGCGTGCGCCTGATCAATTTCTTTTGCGCGGATATAAGCGGGGCGTTCGCGTAACGGGGTCACATAGGCGTCGAACGTGGTGCGTGGCTCCAGCGTGCCAAACATCAGCATGAAATCTATCATCGAGCCGATATAGACATCTGCGGCGCTGAAACGTCCTCCCGCAATGAAGGGCTTTCCTGCGATCGCGGATTCGAGCGTATCGATGGCCAGCTCAAAATTGCCATAGCCCACCATGCCCTGCCGCTCCGGCGGCGCGACCCAGCCCATCGCCTTGTTGCTGAACACGGCTTCAATCGGCCCTGCACCGAAGAACAGCCAGCGATAATAATCGTGCCGGTCCGCGGGGGCAGGGGCCAAACCCGCCTCGGGAAAGGCATCGGCCAGATAGGCGCAGATTGCAGCACCTTCGGTCACCACCCGGTCCCCATGACGGATCGCGGGAACCTTCCCCATCGGGTTGATTGCCAGATAGTCCGCACCCTTCATGGACGTGCCATAGTCCAGAAACACGGTTTCGTAAGGCACGCCAAGCTCTTCCAGCATCCAGCGCGTGATGGAACCGCGCGAGGTGGGATTGGTGTAGAATGTGAGCGAGTCGGCCATGTCGTCCTCCCTGAAATCAGGGTGAACAATATGAGAACACCGGAGACCCTGTCAAGCGCCGAATTGTTCGCGCAACGCCAGCAGCGCGAGCGCCGCCTTGGCCGCTTCGCCGCCCTTGTCCTTCTGCGCGGGATCAGCGCGGACAAGCGCCTGCGCTTCATTCTCGACCGTCAGGATGCCGTTGCCGATGGCGAGACCGTCCATGGTCAGAGCCATAATGCCGCGCGCGCTTTCGCCCGCCACGATCTCGAAGTGATAGGTCTCGCCGCGAATGACAACGCCGATGCCGACATAGCCATCATAGCGCCCGCTTTCCGCCGCCAAGGCAATCGCGCCGGGAATTTCGAGCGCGCCGGGCACAGTGATGACGTCCACCTTATGCCCTTCATTTTCCAGCGCGGCCTGTGCGCCGGCAACCAGCATGTCGTTCAGATGATCATAGAAGCGGGCTTCAACGATGAGGAATTTGGCCATGATCTTACACCTTGAATGTTTTTAGGTTCGCGACGACGAGACTTAGGCCTCAGGAATCGCCCGTTCGCCGACCACATGCAGGCCATAGCCTTCCAGCCCCACAACGGTGCGGCGTGAATTGCTGAGCAGGATCATGTCGGTCACGCCGAGATCAGCCAGGATCTGCGCGCCGATGCCATAATCGCGGAGTTCGCCGCCTTCGGCCTTGGTGCCACCAATCTCGTTCTGAAGCCGCTCAGGGCCATTGGGCATGAGCAGCACGATCAGCCCGCGCCCTTCCTTGCCGATTTCGCCCATGGAGCGTTGCAGGATGCGCTTTTTCGGGCCGGACTGGCCGAGCACATCGTCAAAGATCGAAATAGCGTGCATCCGGATCAGCGTCGGTTCGCCCGGCACGATATGGCCCTTTTGCAGCACGACATTGGTGGAGCCATCCACCTTGTTGCGATAGGTCATCGCCTTCCAGTCGCCGCCATAATCAGAGACGAAAGCGCTTTCGCTCGCCTTTTCAACAAGATGGTCGTTCTTCATGCGATATTCGATGAGGTCGCGGATCGTGCCCATCTTGAGATTGTGCATCCGCGCGAAGGAAACGAGATCGTCCATCCGCGCCATGGTGCCATCATCCTTCATGATCTCGCAGATCACGCCGGAGGGGTTGAGCCCGGCGAGGCGCGAAATATCCACTGCCGCTTCGGTATGGCCCGCGCGAACCAGAACGCCACCGTCACGCGCAATCAGCGGGAAGACATGGCCCGGTGTTACGATGTCTGCGCGGCCCTTGGAGGCATCGATGGCAACCGAGACGGTGCGGGCGCGGTCTGCCGCGCTGATGCCGGTCGTGACGCCTTCGCGCGCTTCGATCGAAGTGGTGAAGGCGGTTTCATGCCGTGTGCCGTTGGCGCGGCTCATCAGTTCAAGGCCTAGTTCGTCCACGCGGCGCTTGGTGAGGGTGAGGCAGATCAGGCCGCGACCGTGCGTTGCCATGAAGTTGATCGCATCGGGCGTCGCCATCTGCGCGGGGATCACCAGATCGCCCTCATTCTCGCGGTCTTCATCATCGACAAGAATGAACATGCGGCCGTTGCGGGCTTCCTCGATGATTTCCTCTATGGGAACGAGGGCGGGGCGGTCATCGTTCGAGAACAAGTACGATTCGAGCTTGCGCAGCGTCTCTGCCGTGGGGTTCCAGTCCGGCGCTTCCAGATCACGCAGCGTGTTGGCGTGAAGGCCAGCTGCACGGGCGAGGCCGGAGCGCGAGAGCCCGCCTTCGGTCACCAGATTGCGCAGCTTTTCGATCAACTGTGTGGACATCAGTCCCTCCGAATCATTCCGATGTGATGAACGAGAAAGTCTCACATTATGATGTGATCGTCAATCATTGGTATCACATTTCACCTGTCGTCATCCCCGCGAAGGCGGGGATCCATGAACATCAGAGGTGGAGTTCTTGGATCCCCGCCTTCGCGGGGATGACGAAGTGGAGGGGGTGATAACTGAGTGGCGCAGGTCTATTCCGGCAACGCCCAGTCAATCGGGGCCTGCCCATGCGCCTCCAGAAAGGCATTGGTCTGGCTGAACGGGCGGCTGCCGAAAAAGCCATTATAAGCCGAAAGCGGGGAGGGGTGCGCGGACTTGAGCACCAGATGGCGCGACGTATCCACAAACGCCGCCTTCCTTTGCGCATAGGCACCCCAAAGGAGGAATACGCAGGGCTCAGCGCGGGCATTGATCAGCCGGATGATCGCGTCTGTGAACTTCTCCCAGCCCTTGCCCTGATGAGAGGCCGCCTGCGCCATTTCCACCGTCAGCACCGCATTGAGCAGCAGCACGCCCTGCTTGGCCCAATGCTCCAGAAATCCGTGCCGCGCTGGCGGGATGCCCAGATCGGACTGCAATTCCTTGTAGATGTTCACAAGGCTCGGCGGGGTGCGCACGCCCGGTTGGACGCTGAAGCACAGGCCGTGTGCCTGCCCCTCACCATGATAGGGGTCTTGCCCGATAATCACGACGCGCACCTTCTCCAGCGGCGTCAGGTCCAGCGCGCGGAACCATGCGCTGCCCTTGGGGAAGATGCGCTTACCCTTCGCCTTTTCTGCCACCAGAAAGGCGCGCAGATCAGCCATATAGGGCGCGGCGAATTCGTCTGCGAGCGGGGTTTTCCAGCTATCGTGCAGCTTGATGGAATCGGTCATGCCGGTCAGATTACACCGGCTTCCTTCAGATCGGCGAGCGCCTTTTCTTCCAGTCCCAGCAGGGTGCCGTACACTTCGGCATTGTGCTGGCCGGGGAAGGATGAGGCTGGGCGATGCACACCGCCGGGCGTGGCAGACATTTTGGGGAAGCTGCCCTGCATCTTCAACGTGCCGAAGCGTTCGGTTTCGACATCAATGATCGCCTCGCGCGCCTGAAAATGCGGATCGGCCAGCATGTCCGGCGCGCGATAGACGCGACCGGCCGGGATCGAAAATTCAGTCATCAGCGCGTCGACCTGATCGACGGTGAGGGGCTTCGTCCAGTCGTTGATCAGATTGTCGAGCTCGGTCTGGTTCTCGCCGCGCGCCAGATGCGTGGCATAGCGCGGGTCGTCACCCAGTTCGGGGCGGCCCATGGCTTCGGCCAGCCGCTTCCACAAGCTATCCTTGTTCGCGCCGATCATATATTCGCCATCGCTGCACATATAGACGTTGGAGGGCGCGATGCCGGTGAGCACAGAGCCGGAGCGTTCGCGGATCAGGCCCATCCGGTCATATTCGGGCACCAGGCCTTCCATCACCTGCAACACACTTTCATAGAGCGCGGCGTCAACCACCTGACCCTGCCCGGTGCGTTCGCGATGATGGAGCGCGGCGAGCACACCCATGCATCCATACGTGGCGGTCAGCGTGTCGCCGATGGAGACGCCCATGCGGCTCGGCGGACGATCCGGCTCGCCCACAATGTAGCGCCAGCCGCCCATCGCTTCGCCAATCCCGCCAAATCCGGCGCGGTCGCTATAGGGGCCGGTCTGGCCATAGCCAGACATGCGCGCCATGATCAGGCCGGGATTCTCCGTCATCAAACTTTCAGGAGACAGGCCCCATTTTTCCATCGTGCCGGGCTTGAAATTCTCGATCAGCACATCGGCCTCGCGGGCGAGACGGCGGACCAAATCCTGCCCTTGGGCCACGCGCAGATTCGCGGTGACAGAGCGCTTGTTGCGGCCAATGATTTCCCATTGCACCTTTTCATGGCCCTGGCCCCATTCACGCATGGGATCACCGGTTTCGGGCGGCTCGTTGCGGGGCCTTTTTGCGGCCAGTTGCTGGGGGATATGGGCGCGGACGGCATCGA